>JAJRXF010000122.1 GCA_024276425.1 Actinomycetes bacterium
AAACAACGTTGTGGTAACTCCCAACTGGGTGCCCTGAGAACGATCTGAGGCATCATTCGCCGCTTTCTCGGTGAGTTTCAACAGCAAAGTGACTACCGGGTCGGTGACTCCTCTCCCCGCCGACCTGGTTTGTCGCGTTGGTTAGATGGCCTTAACATCGTTCGTTCTGTGTTCCTGGGCCCAACGAGTGAGGTAACGGATGAACTTCCTCACGTATCTGCCTTAGTGACGTTGGGAAAGTTACAGGGTCTGGCGGCCTTCTAGAGCACGACCAAGTGTTAACTCGTCGGCATATTCAAGGTCACCACCAACTGGTAGACCCGATGCCAACCGCGTCACCTTGATCTCGAATGGCTTCAGAATCTTGTTGGCGATAAACGCGGCTGTCGTTTCGCCTTCGAGATTGGGGTTGGTGCACAGGATTACTTCGGTGATGCTTTCGGCTGCAACCCGATGGGCAAGCTCCCGAATCTTGATCTGATCTGGACCAACGCCTTCCAAGGGATTGATGACTCCGAGCAGAACGTGGTATCGCCCGTGGTAGGCCCCGGTTTTTTCGATTGCGGAAATGTCTTTTGGTTCTTCGACCACGCACAGAACCGCTTGGTTTCGACGCGGATCGATGCAGATCGTGCATTCCTCGCCCTCAGAAACGTTAAAGCAGCGTTCGCAGAAGGAGATTTTGTCTTTGAGGTCGACGATGGCATTGGCCAATCGGTCAGAGTCGATTCTGTCGACCTTGAGTAGATGGAATGCGATCCGCTGTGCCGACTTTGGGCCGATCCCAGGAAGACGGCCTAGTTCGTCGATGAGAACTTCGACGGGTTTGGCGTAGGAAGTCACGCTCCCCCGAGTAGGCCACCGAGACTACCAAGGTCGGGCATTTGCATTGCCTCCATCGAGTTTTCTTGCAGTTCGGCAACCTGGTTGGAGCCGTCACGCAGTGCCGCGAGGATGAGATCCTCCAGCATCTCGACATCGTCGGGGTCAACGACTTCTGGCGCAATCGAGATTGAGTTGAAGACCCCGGCACCAGATATTTCTACTGTCACCTTTCCGCCAGCGGCAGACCCCGTCACAATCTGTTGAGCCTGGATCTCTTGGGCGGCCTCCATTTGCTCCTGCATGGCTTGAGCCTGCTGTAGTAGCCCACCCAGATCGAATCCACCTTGTTCCGTCATTGTTGTCTCCTCAACCGAATCTACTCGACGATCCTGACGATCCTATTGTGAGGTACCGGCATCGCGTGGGCCAACCACCTTGGCTCCGGGGAAGGCCTGGGTGAGGCGGTCAATCCCGGTGGAAGCGACATCTGGTGCGTTCTTCAACTCGGCCACATCGCCGATTTCCGTGATGTCTTCTTGCTCTTGAGCAGCAGGCTTGATCTTGGGGGCAGGTCCACCAGAGGGTGCGACCCCGGAGGTTGGAGGGGGTTCACTGCTATCAGCATTGACCACCAAAACGACTGTGATTGGCTGATTAAATCTGGTCGAGAGGGCAGCCTCTAAATCGGGTCGGACTTCCTCGCAGCGGTCGATGACATGGGCATTTGGCAATGCAAAGGAGACCTGATCACCCTCGAGGCCGACGATCTTGCCGAGCCGGAACCGAGCCCGGATTCGCTGAGGTAGCTCATCAAGTAGGTCACCAAAGGACTTGGTCAACTCGTCAAGGGTGAGTGCGGAGGGTGAAGCCTGATCCCGGCTGGGTGTTGGTGGCTGAGGCGCCGATTGTGTTGATGGCGCTGACGAATCGGGCTCTGCGGTTTCGGGGGTTGGGGCCTTCTGAATCGGCGAGGTGGTGTTTGTCTGAAGGGCTGCGACCTCGGCTTCCAACGTTTCGATTCGTTGGATAAGTGCCGCGTTGTCGGTGCCGTCGCGCCGGGCCAGTCGAAGAAGGGTGACTTCGA
>JAJRXF010000123.1 GCA_024276425.1 Actinomycetes bacterium
GAACACATTGTTGCCTCCGCAACACCTCCGGCGGGCGGAAGCCAGGGGACAGGCCAAGAACTTCTCGATGGTGGGGCGGTTCCGGTCTCGCTCTTACCCGCCAAACCAAGGGGCCCTAAATCTCCTCACCCCGTTCTCTCCAAACAGCTTGCTGGCGTATCGGCTACTGCAACACCATCCGTTGCCGATGGAGAGTCAGAATGATCAGACTCCGAATGCGATTTCGTGAGGAGGGCAAGGTGCGCTTTCTCAGCCACCGCGATGTTGCCCGCATCATGGAACGTGCTTTTAGAAAACTCCGGCTCCCGGTGGCCTACTCTCAGGGATTCTCACCCCGGCCCAAGTTCAGTTTCGGACTTGCGCTTTCCGTAGCCCATGAATCGGATGCCGAATACCTCGATGTCGAACTGGTCACGCCGGTCGATCTCGAGGGGTTGCCCGCGCGTCTCACTGCGTCTCTACCCGATGGCCTCACAGTCACCGCGATTGAGGAGCTTGAGCCGGGGGCGACATCTCTACAACAGGCTATTGTCTGTTGCCGGTGGCGTATCGAAGTTCTCGGTGCCTCACTTTCAGACGTGACAACTGCAGTTTCCGATCTCCTGGGAGCGGAGGAATCTCTCCTCGAACGAACCCGGAAGGGTAAGGTCTCCATTGTTGATGTCCGCCCGGCGATTCTCGAACTTGAGGTAACCGGGCCGACCGACGCTGGAGTGCAGATAGTGGCATTGCTCACCACCGAGGGAACTTCCCTCCGACCGTCCGAATTCGTTCGGCTCCTCGGAGAGGATCTCTCGGAAGGCCGAGTGCGCCGAACCCACCAATTCATTAAGGCCGATGGCAAACGGTATGAGCCCATTGAGGTTCCCGACCCGTCGGTTTCGCACCTACTCGAAACAATGCGCTCCGCATCCCTTGCTGGCAGTGGAGTTCGCGACTCTGTCGAGGAACGTGCATCGTGACAAGGAACTCTCACCATGACGTCCAACTCTCCCAAAAACGACTCCGACCTGACCGATTCGAAACCAAGCCGAGGCCGACCGAACAAGCCGAGTGCGGCCTCAGCCGCCGAGGCTTCACGTCCTCGTATTGGGGACTCACGCCCAGCCCCGGCCAAGCTCGAGTCCAGCGGGCCGACTGACCAGAAGGCACAAGATGACGGCCCCAATAAGCGTCGGCGGCGACGTCAAAATGGACAGGGCGGGCAGCGGACCGATGCTTCGAGTTCATCCAGACCTCAAGCGAACAGTCAGACAAAGAAAAACCAAAAGCAGGTTTCTCAGAAATCTAATAGGTCAAGGCAGGCGTCGAACAAACAAGCCAATAACAATCGGCACAATTCTAAGAAGCAGTCTTCTCAGAAAGATCGCGCCCGAAAGCGGACCCAGCCTGTTAGCCATGTGCTGGCGGATGGACCAGTCGAGCTCGACGAGAAACAACTAAAGCGCCGTCGGGGACGAAGTCGCAAGGGGCGTCCGGTCGGTCGGTACATGATGGTGGTTTCCCGACGCGAAGAGTCAACTCACATAGCTGTTGTCGAGGGCCGCCAGCTTGTTGAGTACACCGTGTCCAGACCGAGCGATGACATAACCCAGATTCACGGCAATATCTATCTTGGCCGGGTTCAGAACGTTCTTCCAGGAATGGAAGCCGCCTTTGTTGATATCGGAACACCAAAGAATGCCGTGCTGTACCGGTCAGACGTTACGGCCCCCGGGTTAAAGAGCAAGGGGCGCGGAAATGCCGGTGGCCCAAAGATTGAAGAACTCCTCAAACCTCGTCAGACGGTGTTGTGCCAGGTCACCAAGAACCCGATCGCTCATAAGGGTGCCAGGCTGACGATGGAAGTCTCCCTGCCTGGCCGATTCGTGGTTCTGGTGCCCAATAGTGATACCTACGGGATCTCCAAGCGCCTGCCGGACGGGGAGCGAAAGCGTCTCCGTCAGATTCTTGATCGGATCCGACCAAAAGGGCACGGCCTCATCGTCAGGACGGCGGCCGAGAACGTTACTGCTGAGGAGATTGAACGGGATGTATTCGGTCTTTGTCAACAGTGGGAAGAGATTGACAAGTTGGCCAAGAAGACCCAGAAGGCAGCCCTGCTTTATCGAGAGCCCGACCTGTCGACCCGAGTAATTCGTGAGGAGTTCAACAAGGAGTACCGGGCGGTCATTATCGACAATGAGCCTCTCTATAACGAGATCGCCGAGTATGTCTCGGTGATTACCCCAGCGCTGGCGGAACGGGTTGAGCACTATGACGCTTCCCGTGAACCACTGTCGGTCTTTGAGCGCTACCACGTTCATGAGCAATTGCACAAAGCGCTAGACCGCAAGGTTTGGCTTCCCTCAGGAGGCTCACTGATTATCGAGGCCACCGAAGCACTCACGGTCATTGATGTCAACACCGGCAAGAATGTTGGTTCCTCCAGCTTGGAAGAAACTGTCTTTCGAAACAATCTGGAGGCCGCTGAGGAAGTGGCGCATCAGTTACGTCTCCGAGATATTGGCGGGATTATCGTGATTGACTTTGTGGATATGGAGGATCGCAAGAACCGTGAGGAGGTCATGCGGGTCTTCCGAAAGACGTTGGCCCGAGACAAAACAAGAACTCAAGTTTTCGGAATTAGTGATCTTGGGTTGGTCGAAATGACCAGGAAACGAATTGGCGAGGGCCTGGTCGAGTCGCTTTCGGGTCTTTGTTCGGTTTGTGAAGGGCGAGGCCTCCAGATCAACGAGGGGCTCATCGACAGGCTGCTTCACTAACAGCGACCGGTTGGGTAGAACTCTCGTACTTGTGTCTGTGGTCGGTTGGAGCGGCAGTCGATGGCGCTAGCCTCTTCGGTCTATGTACGCAGTCGTAGCCACCGGTGGCAAGCAGTACCGGGTAGAAGAAGGTCAGACCCTCCAAGTCGAGCGTCTTGGCGAACCCGGAACCGATGTCGACCTTCGAGCTGTGCTCTTGGTGGATGGTGGTGATGTGTTGTCAACACCATCCGAACTCAGTGGGGTGACGGTTTCTGCTCGTGTGGTGGAAGAAGTCCGTGGTAAGAAGATCAATGGATTTACCTACAAGCCAAAGACGAATCAACGGCGTCGATATGGCCATCGCCAGACCCGTGCAACCATCGAAATAACCGGAATAAAGCGGGGCTGATATGTCAAAGACTAAAGGTGGCGGTTCTACCCGAAACGGCCGCGATTCAGAATCGAAGCGCCTCGGCGTGAAGGTGTTTGACGGAGGCCAGGTCACGGCTGGTTCGATCATTGTGCGGCAACGGGGAAGCAAGATCCACCCTGGGATGAATGTGAAGAAGGGCGGGGACGACACCTTGTTTGCCACCGCTGAGGGCAAGGTTAAGTTTGGGTTTCGCAAGGGCCGCAAGCTTGTGGACGTGTTGTAGCTTCCCAAGACCAGACCAAGGAATCCAGAATCTCGTTGAATACGCTTGCTCCTTGCGAGAGTGTTTCCTGTGGGTGAGTTCACCTGAGGTGTCAAGAAGACGGCCCTAGCTGCCGATAGGTCAGCCATGGCATCGGATACTGGGCATCCGCCGCGACACCGGGGCGTTCGGGTGCGGCGAGAAGAACGGCGAGGAGAACGGGGTACCGCCCTGCTAGAAGCCGCGTTCGTGACGCCACTTTTCTTCATGTTGATTTTCGGGATCATGGAGTTTGGCTTCTTGTTCCGAAACTATCTCACCGTTGCCAACACCACCCGCGAGGGCGCGCGGACCGCCAGCGTGTCTGGAAGCGCGCCAGAAGCCGATTTTCTCACCCTGAGAACAATTGAGCATGCCTTTGACGCCTGGGGAATTAGCAATGTCGAATTCGTGGTGATCTATCATGCCACTGGGCCCGATGACAGCGTTCCTGACGCATGCAAGCTTGGTCCTGTTGCCGGGGTCTGCAACTACTACCGGCCTTCAGAGTTTCAGTTGGGTCTGGTTGACGCAAGCGGAGACCCGACCCCCTACTTCCAGTGCGGGCCTGCTTCGGTTGATCGCCATTGGTGTCCCTCTGATCGACAGACCGGTCTTACTGACGTCTCCCCAGACCCTGCCTACGGAAACGGGCCAGCCTATATCGGGGTCTATGTACAGGCGGAGCATCGCTACCTCACTGGGTTCTTTGGTTCAACAACGAAGTTGACCGATGATCGAATTATCCGGATTGAGCCGAACAAGCCATGACATCGAATCTACGAAGAACGAAGAAGCGCCCGATGAGGCGAGCGGCCAATGGCGAACAGGGATCGGCGCTGGTCGAAATGACCTTTGTCATGCCTCTCCTTATCCTCCTTGCCTTTGGCATGGTGGAAACCGGGATGGCATGGCGCAACGCCATCACGGTTACCTCCGCCGCGCGCCAGGGGGCCCGTGTCGCTTCCCATCTCGGCCAGAACCTGCAGAGCGACCAGGAAGGCGTCCTGGCTGTTCAGGCAGTCATGGGTGATGAGATGCCTCAGGTGGAACTGGTCATCATCTATCAGGCCAACGGCAGCGGTGCGTTACCGGCGTCGTGTTTGACTTCGTCCCAGAACGGGGGCGGCGTACAATGCAACCGCTATACCCCAGCCATGATTGCCAACGCGGACGACCCAACCAAGTGGGGCTGTGGCGCTGGCAGCTATGACTCGACCTGGTGTCCCTCGAGTCGCGACAACGAGACCAGAACCGCTGACCACATCGGGGTATACGTCTTGTACCAACAGGAGTACTTCACCGGGATCATTCCTGGAACTCCGCCAAAGATTGAACGTCAGACGATCATGAGAGTTGAACCAGAGGTCGAGTGATGAACCACAAGCTAACCATGGCCCAAAAAGGTGACCAGGTTCTGGGCGAAGGAGCGCGGCCGGGGGCAGGTGGCCGCGAGAGCGAGAGCGGCTACGTGATGGCCATGACGGCCCTGCTGCTGATTCCTCTGCTGGTGTTCGCCGCCTTCGCAGTGGACGTTGGCGCGTGGTATGCCCAGGCGGCAAGAACCCAACGGGCCGCAGATGCCGCCGCCCTGGCTGCGGTAGTTTGGATGCCCAACGAGGCGTCTGCCACCGCAGCCGCACTTGATGTTGCAGCAAGAAACGGTTTTGTCGACGGCGGCAACGCAACGATTACCGTAGAACGGGTTGGTGCCCAGCAGGTTCGAGTCCGCATCCAGTCCGAGGGCGAGGTTTACTTCGGGGCCCCAGTGATGGATTCCATCACCATCGAACGCTTCGCCGTAGCCGAATACATCCTTCCCGTTCCAATGGGAAATCCGACCTCGGCATTGGGAACAGGCAACCTCTTTGGCGGGGTTGATGGAATTTGGCTGGCGGTCAATGGTATTTGTCAGGATCGCCAGCAGGGAGACCAGTTCTCCGCTCGACGTTGGGACGATGGCTCAGACCTTGATAGCTGCAATTCTGACGGCACCTATTCTGGCAACGCCAATGTCAACTACGACCCGGAAGGATTCGTTTATGTGGTGGACGTGCCCGCTGGTATCGGGGACGTCAATGTCCAGATCTATCAGCCAGGCCTCTGCTCCGGGTCAACTTTCGACAACTATGGGGCCAATGGGCCTCGACTCAACGTTCGCCTTTACGCTGCCGATGACACCCCACTCAGTGATCAGGACAACCTCGATCGAGCCCCGGTGGCCAATGTCGACTTTGACCGAGGCGATTGTTCCTCCGGCATAGCTGGCGATAACAACTGGTATCAGGCGGTCACCATCCCGGGAGGCAACCCGGGTCGCTGGTTCCTGCGGGTACGGGGCATCAGCCACGAACTGTCTGGAAATAGCTCCGATCGTGTGGGTGGCCTGAACTCCTATGCCATCCGGCTGGCCAGAGGAGCCGATACATCCACCTGCACCAGTCTGACCGACCCCAACTGCCCCCAAATCTTTGCCAAAGATTGGCTCAGCTTGTGGCGGCCAAATCTCGGTGGGACGTCGGCCCAGTTCTACCTGGCCGAAATCGTACCCGCCCATGCTGGCAAGAGTATCGAAATCGTGCTGTTTGACCCGGGCGAGGGTATGGACAATCTGCAAATCCAGTCGCCCGGGGGAACCTCCATGCCCTTCCGTTATCAGCAGAGCGACTGTGCCACTCTGGGGACCAACTGCCCAGATCCTGCCCTGCAGACCAACGACAGCTGTGGGGGCGCGCCATGTCTGGACGTGACCGGCCGTCAGTTCAATGACGATGCTGTGAGGATCCTGGTCGATCTGCCTTCCACCTATGACTGTGATGGTCAGGTCCAGTGCTGGTGGAAGATTCTCTACACCCCAGAGGGTTCGAATACCCCAACAGACCGTACGACCTGGTCAGTTCGGGTCATAGGTGACCCAGTTCGCCTGACCGAATAGCTGCCAATCGCTTCGAACTCGAACAGCGTTCTCTCCGAATGCTTCTATCCTGAGGCGGTGTCCAATTTCGTTGACGAAACCAACTTCTGTGCCCGCGCCGGAGACGGTGGAGCTGGATGCGTTTCCACGCGGCGTGAAGCCCATGTCCCCCTTGGTGGTCCAAATGGTGGCGACGGTGGCGACGGTGGTGCCGTATGGCTTGAAGCAGACCGCAATGTGGCCTCGCTCTTGGCCTTTCGAGACCATCCTCACCGCATAGCCGGTGACGGTAAGAACGGCTCGGGTAGCGACAAGCATGGGCGAAGCGGCGAGGATGTCATTGTGAAGGTTCCGGAGGGGACCGTCGTCCTCGACCACCAAACCGGCGAACAACTAGCAGATCTTGGCGGTCATGGTGACCGTTGGCAGGCAGTACGGCCGGGCGAGGGCGGCCGTGGCAATGCTCGATTCCTCTCCAACAAAATGCGGGCACCAACCTTTGCCGAGCAGGGAGAGAAGGGGGAGGAACGTTGGTTCCGGCTCGAACTTAAGCTCATGGCCGATGTCGCCTTGGTTGGCTTCCCCAACGCGGGCAAAAGCACGCTGATCTCGGTCATCTCCGCCGCCAAGCCAAAAATTGCCGACTATCCGTTTACCACACTGGAACCAAACCTTGGCGTCGTCCGACTGGACAGCAAAACCGAGTTCGTTGTGGCCGACATTCCCGGCCTCATCGAGGGAGCAAGTGAGGGGGTTGGCCTCGGTCACCAGTTTCTGCGCCATGTGGAGCGGGCGAGGGTCATGCTCTACATGTTGGACTTGTCCTCGGTTGATGGTGAAAGCCCCGCCCGACAACTAGAGGTCCTTCGTCAAGAGCTTGGCAACTATCGGCCCGAGCTACTTGATCGGCCCAGCATTGTTGTTGGGACCAAGTCCGATGTGCTTGAGCCCGAAGACTGGGGCGATCAGGCCCCCGTTGACTTCGCCATCTCCTCGGTAACTCGAACCGGGCTTAGACCACTGCTGTGGGCATTGGCTGAAAAGGTCAGGGAGAGTCGCGAGTCTGCCGATGACCGAGAGGGATTCGTTATCCATCGCCCCGAGCCGGTTGGTGTCCAGATCGCCCGAGAAGACGACGCCGCCTACCGGGTTCTCGGTCGGCCAGCCGAGCGAGCAGTTGCGCTCTCGGACATGACCGACATCAACGCGCTTAACCACGCCCATAGAAGATTGAACAAGCTCGGGGTATTCAAGGCCCTGCGGCGCACGGGAATCGTCGACGGAGATACCGTTCGTATCGGAGATTTTGAGTTTGAGTATCAGGGTGATGACTGATCACTCGGTGAGGGACAACGCGGGCTGGTCCAATGGCTAAATCTATTGTGGTGGTCAAGATCGGCAGCAGTTCGGTTGTGACCACTCATGGCCAGATCAACAACGATGCCCTCGCCAAGCTTTGCCTTGAAGTCGACCAGGTTCGCTCCGCTGGTAGGGATGTGGTCATCGTCACCAGCGGCGCGATAGCCGCTGGGTTACCGGCGCTTGGCAAGGGAAATGGTCAACGGCCCACGGATGGGGCAGTTCTGCGTGCGGCTTCGGCCGTCGGTCAGACCTCACTCATGCGTGCGTTCGAAAGCGCCTTATTTGAGGTTGGAGCCCTGGCAGGCCAGATCCTGCTGGCCCCAACTGACTTCATGATTCGCCGTCGCTACCTGAAGAGTCGAGGAACTCTGCGAGCACTACTTGAACTCGGGGTGGTTCCGGTTGTCAATGAAAATGACGCCATTGCCGATGACGAGATTCGTTTCGGAGACAATGACCGGCTATCCGCACTCGTCGCTCACCTGGTAGAGGCCAAGCAACTCATCCTCCTAACCGACACGGCTGGCCTCTTTACTTCCGATCCGCGGACCAACCAGACTGCCTCGCTTTTGGAGGAGATCGTCGAGATTGACCAGCAGCTTGTGGATGCTGCCGGGGGAGCAGGTTCGGCTCAAAGTACTGGTGGTATGGCTTCCAAATTGGCGGCGGCCAAGATAGCCACCTGGAGTGGAGTGGAGACGGTTATCGCCTCGGCCCAACGGGACAATGTCCTGGTTGATGCCGTCAACGGAGAACCCGGAATTGGCACCAGGTTCCGACCCAAGGAAGGGCGCTTAGCCGCCCGCAAATTGTGGATTGCCTTTGCCCTTCCCTCATCGGGGACAATCGTGGTGGATACTGGCGCAAGGCAGGCACTCACCGAGGGTCGGCGTTCGCTTTTGCCGACGGGAATCCGAGGTCTCTCCGGCCGATTCAACCAAGAAGATGCCGTCGAGATTGTGGATGAGGATGGCCAGGTATTCGCCAAGGGGCGCGTTCGCTGGTCCAGCAGTGAACTCGCGCAGCATCGAGGCAAGCACACCTCGGAGTTGCCAGAGTCATTAGCAGACGAGGTTGTTCATCGCGACGATTTGATTGTGGTGCCGACCAGTATTCCCCTGGCCTGAGGCCGACCGCAGGCGCTAGGCCCCTTCGGTTTCACCAGTTGCGGTTGCCGTCTGCTCGTTGGCCGCTGCTTCCTCGATGGGAGCGTCAGCGGCCTCTGGTCCGGCACCGAGGCCAAGCTGGGAACGGATTTCGCTCAGGCGAGCTTGAGCCTCAACATTCATGGTGGCTTGTTCGACCTCAAGCATGCGGGTTTCGACTGAGGCCTCGTTGAGTTCGGCGGTCCCCTTGGCCCTGGCATAGCGCATTTCGACCTTTTCGCGAATCTCCTCGAAGGAGGGAATGTCGTCGCCCACCGTCTCCGACAGGGAGGCCATGGCACTGTTCAGTTGTTCCTGCATCTTGGCCTGGTCGAGTTGGGACAACAGCTTCTTTTGTTCACCGAGTTTCTTTTGCAGTGCGGCGCTGTTCTGGTTGACCGCTGCCTTGGCCTGATCGGAGGCCGATGAAGCCTGAAGATGCAGAGCCTTGAGGTCTTCGACTTCACGTTCGAGCGAGACCAAGCGGTTGGCGAATGACTCTGCTGCTGAGGTGTACTCAAGCAACTTTTTCTCGTCCCCGGAGCGTTGCGCTTCATCGGCCATCAGTACTGCTTGGCGGGCATTGCCAGCAACTCGCTCATAGTCTTCCAAGGTTCGGTTCAGTCGAATCTCAGTTTGCTTCTGGTTAGCGATGACGTTGGCCGCCTGTTCCTTGAGTCGCCGGTGCTGATCCTGGGCTTCCTGGATTGCCTGATCCAGTTGAACTTTAGGATCGGCCGCCTCGTTGAAACTGCCAGTGAGACGAGCAGACGTGTACTTCCACCAACGCTTAATGAGCTTGAACATGGGGCAATCCTAGCCGCGCGATCTTTCTCTCGGCTTCAGGCCAACAAACCTCAGTGTCCCGACGTAGACAATGGTGGCAACGATTCCGACCATGAAGCCTTCAAATGGCTCGCCCAGGGGTACAAATCGTCGTAAAGAAAGGATGGCGGCACCGGTCGCGGCGCTGGCAGCGATGATGGGCAGAACAAGCCCGGAGCGGACTCGACTGTGAAGCTTTCGGTTCATGCGATGGCGTAGCAATGCCCACTCAGTCCAGGATGCGGCCACCGCTCCAAGGGCGACTCCGATGGGCCCGAACCTTGTCGGTCCATCGGGCAAGGCCCGAAGCTGGGTGTCTATTGGCTGCCAAAACGACCAGTGAGGAAGATCTTGCCAACCACCGATCGCCCCGCCCTGCACAAAGACTCGATCGGCCTGAAACATGAAGAGAATCGAAACGGTGGCCAGAACTACCAGGCGTATCACCGCGATCTTTGCTGGTGTGGCAACATCGCCAAGAGAGAAGAGGGCATTCTGGCTAATCCGAGCCGACATAGCCGCAGGTAAACCAAGGGCATAGACCGCCAGAGTGAGTCCCAGAACGATTGCTCCGTCGGATGAGATCGCATTGTTCCCTACGAGTTGGCTGGGCCACTCGTACAAGGTTCCAATGATGGACCGACCTCCAAAAACCAGGGTGGCTGTAAAAAGCCCGGCGGGAAGGGCGACCTTACGCAATCCGATCCGGACCCGGCGAGCAATGATTTCTGCTCGATCGGATTGGCGGGACATCTCGGTGAGTTCTGTGGTGGCGACGCTGAAGCCAAACAGGCTAATCGGCAAGACATACAGCGGGGTGACAAGCGCAATGATGGGAATAGCCCCGAGGGCCAAGAAGTTGGCTAGGAAGAGATCGACCAGGCTAGATATTTGAACTACCCCTCGTGCTCCGACTGCTGGCCCGAAGCGTCGCAGTACGGTCGCCGTCTGGCCCTCGCGGCGCAGGTGAGGCACGATATTTTGAGTGAGGAAGCGAACCCTGGGTAGCTGGACTCCCAACTGCAGGGCGCTCCCAAGGAGAACCGAGACCGCCAGCCAGGTGGCGATGGTGTTCAGCGACGGGCCACCATCTCCGCCATCGAACTTGATCAGGATGGCAATGACTAACAGGGTTAGAATCTGTGCGCCGTTCCATAGGGTCGGAGCGACGTAGGCCAAGAAGTACTGGCGGTGTGAGTTGAGAATTCCGAGGCACCAGGCAGAAACACCAAGGAGTCCGATCCCCGGAGCAGTGATTCGTAGGAGGTCGGTGGCCAGGTCCTTCACCTCGGGTGATTGTCCGGGAGCCATGACGGAGATGATGGGCCGCGCCCCCAACACAAGGGTGGCAACGATCATCAAGATGGCCAAGGACAAGAATCCGAGAACACCACCGGCTACTCGTCGGGCCTCCGCATCTTGTTTGTCTTCAACCAGTTTGGCGTAGACGGGGACAAAGGAGGCGGACAGGGAACCCTCGCCTAGCAAGTTCTGGATCATGTTCGGTAGCCGCATGGCGTAGCGAAACGCCGTTGCCGCTGGCGAGGCGATGGGGAGCAGCGACCCGATGAGGATTTCCCGCAACAAGCCAAAGACTCGGCTCACCATGAT
Organism: Actinomycetes bacterium; assembly: GCA_024276425.1. Classification (GTDB taxonomy): domain Bacteria; phylum Actinomycetota; class Acidimicrobiia; order Acidimicrobiales; family SZUA-35; genus JAJRQY01. The sequence continues at coordinate 11,279 of JAJRXF010000123.1, forward strand.
GCCGGCCGCGGCTTCGTTCGATGAGCTCACACCTCCGAGCCTGGCTCAGTTGGAACCGACGCGATATCAATTGCCTCCAGGGTAACCAACTCTTCATCGGTGGGGTCGGTGATACCAGCCAGTCGGTTGGCGTGCCTAGCCACCGCTGCCTCAAACAGGTTCCGAGCCAAGCGACCGTTGCCAAACCCGTGGCCACGAGCGTGTGCCCCAAACCAAGCAGTGGCGGCCTCCTGCGCCTCGGCCGTCAGCTTGTAGGTTCCGTTCTTGCAAATGAGTAACAAGATGGCGACGAGTTCGTCATTGTCATAGTCGGGGAAACGAATGGTCTTGGGGAAGCGGCTACGGAACCCCGGGTTAGCGCTTACCAGAGTTGCCATTTCCTTTGGGTAACCAGCCAGAATAACGACCATGGAGTCTCGGCGGTCTTCTACCTGCTTGACAATTGCGTCGATTGCCTCACGACCAAAGTCCTTGTCGCTTCCACGAATGAGCGAGTAGGCCTCGTCAATGAGTAGAACCCCACCGTCGGCTTCATCGAACACGGCACCAACCTTGGTCGCAGTTTGGCCGACGAACCCGGCGACTAGGCCAGCTCGGTCAACCTCAGTCAAATGACCTGCTTCGACCACACCAAGGCTGTGGTAAATCCGGGCCAGCAAGCGGGCAACCGTGGTCTTTCCGGTTCCGGGGTTTCCGCTAAAGACCAAATGCTTAGTGTTGTCAACCACCGGAAGGTCTCGTTCGGCCCGAAGCCGCTGGACTCGCAGAAGAGATGTGAGGAGTCGAACTTCTTCCTTGACTTCGTCCAGTCCGATGAGCTGGTCAAGTTCGCCCATCACCTCCTCCAGCGGCTCGGCTGGAAGAGGCTGTGCCTTAGCTTCCTGGGACTTTGCAGCCTCGTCGGTGTCGGCGCGGACCTCACCACCATCGGCTGTATTGACCGTGGCGTGAGTCGCCGCGGTCTCGGCGTCCATTCGTGCGATCAGCATGGATTGGAACTTCAGCACTGCCCGGAGTTCGTCTGGCGAAGGGAACTCGTCCAGGGAGGCCACCATATGGGCAAGTGACATAGCCTCATCGACATAGACCCAGGTAAACCTCGTTTGTCGGAGGCGGTCGACTCCAAGGAGGGTTTCGAACAGCGCAGAGGGCTCGTTCAGCCAGTCTGCCTTGCCGAGGATCAGGTCACTATTGCGCAGGTCTGTGGGGGAGGTGGCTCCCGGGAGCAAGCCGGCCGATCCAAATGATGCGGCCAAGGCCCAGAGTTCATCATCGGTTTGGCGTCCATCGGCATCGATGATGGCGCACGAAAGGTTGAAGGCCTCGATGGTGGCGTTGTCACGAAGCTCGTCGATCTCCACCGTTGTGCCATCGGCTGCGTCACGCAGGACGTTTCCTACGTTCTTTGTGAATCGCCGTACGGCGTCTGTAAGACCTCGGTCCATCGGGTGAAGATCCTACTCAGTTCGATGGCTTGGGTCGGCACCAATGACATCATCTCCGTTTTCGTCTTGACCAACCGGTCAAGTTCGTAGGTATCGTGGGGCCCATGCCCCATCGTTTTGAGTCCGTGGATGCTGTTCGTACTGGCTTGGCCAGCGCCAACTATCTGGCCGATGACAGCATCGCTGGTATTGTCTACCTTGCCGATCGACTACAGAAGCCAGTGCTTGTCGAGGGTCCGGCCGGGACCGGCAAAACTCAACTGGCCAAGTCGGTGGCAGACATGCTTGGAGCTCGCCTCATTCGGTTGCAATGCTATGAGGGGTTGGATGAGTCCAAGGCGCTTTATGAGTGGAACTACAAGAAACAACTGCTCCGCATCCAGACCGAGAAGGCCGATGGAACCTCATGGAGTGATGTTGAGCAAAACATTTTCACTGACGAATTCTTGCTGACTCGTCCTTTGCTTGAGGCCATCATGGCCGAGGACTCTGTTGTCCTGCTGATCGACGAGGTCGATCGGGTCGAGGTCGAGACCGAAGCTTTGCTCCTCGAATTGTTGTCGGACTATCAGGTGTCCATTCCAGAACTCGGCACACTGGAGGCCCAGCAGATTCCGCTGGTGTTTCTAACCTCTAACAACACGCGAGAGCTCTCCGAAGCTCTGAAGCGGCGCTGTCTCTTCTTGCACCTTGACTACCCATCGATGGAGCGTGAGAAGGAGATCGTGCTCACGAGGGTTCCCGATATCAGTGAGAATCTGGCCGATCAGGTCGCACGAATCGTGCGGGCCATTCGTCAACTTGAACTAAAGAAGGCCCCGTCGGTTTCCGAGACCATTGACTGGGCCCGCACCCTGATCCTGCTAGGGATCGAACACATAAGCGAACAGGATGCCATCGACACCGCCAACATCTTGCTCAAGTATCGCAGCGACATCGAGAAGGTAACCAAGGAGTTTTCCACCAACTCCAAGGTTCACTTTGAGGCTGCTGCAAGCTGATGGCCGACACGGTCATCGATTCGGGGGAGTCTGAGGGTAGTTCGGCACTGTTTGATCTTCTACAAGGGTTCATCAGCGAGCTTCGAGCGGCCGGTCTTCCGATTTCGGTTTCGGAGAACATCGATGCTACTGAGGCGGTCAAGCATATTCCGATTCAAGACCGAGCTGCCTTCAAATATGCGCTGGCCGCCACCCTGATTAAGAACAACTCTCATTGGCGCACCTTTGAGACCCTCTTCGAAGTGTACTTCTCGCTGCGGGGAAGCGAGTACTCCATTGGAGATGACGACGACCCTTTTGGGGAACTCGAACTGGACCTGGATGATCGGGACGCTCCTCCCGGCCAGGGCGGTGAGGGTAGTGGCGAAGGATTGACCCCCGAAGAGCTGGCCGAGATGTTGTTCCAGGCCCTCATGAAGGGTGATGATGCCATGATGAGAGCCCTCTCCAAGCAAGCGGTCAAGCAATACGCTGGCATGGAGCCCGGTCGTCCAGTTGGTGGAACCTACTACCTCTACCGGACACTACGAAATCTTGATCTTGATGGTCTTCTGGAACGGTTGATGGAGCAGGCGCGTGAGGATTCTCCCGAGCCGTTGACTTCCTTGGAGGAGCGGTTAGCGCAGGACGAATTCGAACATCGTCTTGATGAGTTGAAGAAGGAAATCGAAGCCGAGATTCGACGACGCCTGGTTGCTGACCGTGGGGCAGAAGCCATGGCCAAGACCCTTCGCAAGCCCCTACCCGAAGATGTTGACTTCATGCACGCCAGCCGAGAGGAGATGGCTAACCTTCGGCGGGCCATCTATCCACTTACTCGCAAACTTGCGGTCCGACTAGCCCGCAAGCGCCGTCATGGCCGCAAGGGTCCGCTGGATTTCCGAAACACGGTTCGTCACTCGATGAGCTATGGCGGCATTCCGATGGAACCAAAGTTCCGTTATCCCAAGCCTTCCAAGCCCGAGATTATTGTCATCGCCGACATTTCCGGTTCGGTTGCCGCCTTTGCCCGCTTCACCCTGCACCTGGTCTACGCCATTTCGGGCCAGTTCTCCAAGGTCCGGGCCTTTGTCTTCATCGATGGCCTCGATGAGGTTACCCAGTATTTTGAAGGGGTTGAAGACATTTCCGAGGCGGTGCACCGAGTAAATACCGAGGCCGATGTGATCTGGGTCGACGGTCATTCCGATTACGGCCATGCCTTTGAGGTGTTTTGGGATATGTATGGCAAGGACGTGAACTCAAAGAGCACGGTCTTGATTCTCGGTGATGCCAGGAACAACTATCACGCATCCCAGGCGTGGATTGTCAAGGAGATCCAGCACAAGGCGCGCAAGGTGTTCTGGCTAAATCCCGAGCCAAAGGCCTACTGGAATTCTGGTGATTCCATTGTGAGCGAGTACGCCGCCCACTGTGATGGCGAATTTGAGGTTCGCAATCTTCGTCAGCTGGAGAAGTTCGTCGACAACCTTGTGTAGTGGCTAGCGGATCAGCGACCCGGCTAGCGCAGCAGTTCGGCTACCCGAAAGGCTAAGTCCAAGCTTTGACGGGCATTGAGGCGAGGGTCACACATTGTCTCATAACGTCGACCGAGGTCGGCATCATGAATGTCGGATGAGCCACCCAGACATTCGGTCACGTCATCGCCAGTAAGTTCAACATGGATGCCTCCTGGCCAGGTCCCGGTCTGGGCATGGGCATGGAAGAATCCGGCAACCTCTTTGGTTACGTCATCGAGGTGACGAGTCTTGTGGCCAGATTCAGCCGAGAAGGTATTGCCGTGCATCGGGTCGCAGGCCCAGACCACCGGGTGGCCGGACTTCTTGACTGCTTCGAGCAGTGGGGGAAGACTTTCCTCTACCCGGTCTGCTCCCATCCGGCTAATCAGGGTTAGTCGACCGGCCTCATGATCGGGATCTAAGGCGTCACAGAGGGCCAGAATCTCCTCGGGCGTGGTGTCCGGACCGACTTTGCAACCGATTGGGTTCTTGATACCACGGAAATACTCAAGGTGTGCGCCGTCCAATTGTCTGGTTCGTTCGCCGATCCAGACCATATGGGCCGAACAGTTGTACCAGTCGCCGGTCAGGCTGTCCTGACGAGTGAGGGCTTCTTCGTATTGCAGGATGAGGGCCTCGTGACTGGTGTAGATCTCGGTGGTCGCCGTATCATTAAAAAAGGAGGAGACCCCGGCTGCTTCCATGAAGCGTAGGGCGCGGTCGATTTCTTGAGCGAGGTTGGTATAGCGCTGCCCTTCGGCCGAACTTGCCACGAACTCCTGATTCCAGGCTTGCACTCGGTGGAGGTCGGCGAACCCACCCTTGGTGAAGGCTCGGAGCAGGTTCAGCGTCGAGGCGGATTGGTTGTAGGCCCGGAGCAGTCGATCGGGGTTGGGTAGACGGTCTCCCTCGGAGAAGGGCAGATCATTGATCATGTGGCCGAGGAAGGACGGGAGTTCGGTTCCGTCCTGGGTCTCGGTTGCGCTCGATCGAGGCTTGGCGAACTGTCCTGCGATTCGGCCAACCTTGACTGCGGGGACACCGGATGAGTAGGTGAGAACGACCGCCATTTGTAAGATGACACGCAACTTGTCGCGGATGGCATCAGCTCCGAATCCATCAAAGGACTCCGCGCAGTCTCCAGCCTGAAGAAGGAAAGCCCGGCCATCGGCCACGGCGGCCAGTCGGGTCTTGAGGGTGCGGGCCTCGCCGGCAAAGACAAGGGGTGGCAACATCGACAATTGCTTTTCGGCCAATTCAAGGGCGGGCCGGTCCGGCCAAGTCGGTTGGTGCTTGGCTGGTCGTGTTCGCCATGATCCTGGGTTCCATGTCACCTCGACAGTCTCGCTCTTTCGTTGTGGTCGAACAACATGATTTCAAGAAAGCCCAGATTCCCCTAGGGACCCATACAATCCGATCGTCCGGCACCCAACTATGGGCACCGGACGAATCGAGCGAATTATGGGCCTTCGGTCCGAGTAAGCGACCGAAGAGGTTAGGCGGCGTCGAAGTCGGAGATGACGTCGCCAGCCTGGTCGCGTACGGCACTTACCGCTCGCTTCACCAGGCGCCGGGCAGCCTCAGCGGTTACGCCAAGTTCTTCGCCCACTTCGCGATAGCTGCGTTTGCGACCATCGTTGAGACCAAAGCGTTGCTCGACGGCGTAACGGGCCCTTGGGTCCAAAACATCAAGGAGTCCGGTGACCATTGACTCTTCGGCCTTAGCCATGACCTCGATCTCGGGACCAGGGTTGGAGTCGGGCAGGAGGTCGACCAATTCGTTGGAGTCGTCATCACCAATAGTTCGATCCAATGAGGTTGGCGTGGTGAGCCGGTGAAGACGGGCGTGCTCGTCGTCCAACTCGTCCCCGTCGCCGGAGACTTGGCGAAGGGCGGCCCGAAGACTGGCAGATCGATCGCCGGGAAGACGAACGAGGCTGGCCTTTTGGTCTAGCGCCCGACCAATGGCCTGGCGAATCCAGAAGGTTGCATAGGTGCTGAACTTGAAGCCCTTGCGCCAATCGAACTTGTCGACAGCGTGTTCCAAGCCCAGGTTGCCCTCCTGGATGAGATCCAGAAGCTCCATAGATGGGGGGAGGGGATAGCGACGGGCAACGCTTACGACAAGGCGAAGGTTGGCCCGGATAAAGCGGTCTTTGGCTCGAGCAGCTGCTCGAGCGGACCGACGGTGTTCTGCGGTGTTCTCGCCCGCCTCGATCTTCTCTTGGGCATCTCGGCCCTTTTCGATGATCTGGCTGAGCTCGCGCTCCTCATCAGCAGTGAGGAGCGGAACAAGTCCGATTTCATTAAGGTATTGACCTACGGAGTCACTCATGGCGCGTTTCAAAATTCCTGGGATTGCGGGAGGATTACAAAGGGGGATTGGAGAGTTCGATTTGGGGGCTAAATGGTTAGGCTTGACGCACCATTGTGGGTTGAATGTCCCTCAACGTGCAAGTGGAATTGACCATCAAATTGTGGCCCCCAGATGTTGAGGAGGGTGTCTGATTCGGTTGTGGTGCGGGCGCTATTTGTCCAAACGTAATTTTTACTACAGATTGTTCCTGGCGTGAATGTGAAATACGTCACATGTTGTTCGAAGTTGCTCAGATCGCCGGTAAGGACGCCGATCATGTCCAGCCCTTCGCTTACTTGTCTTGTTGATGAACCGCTCCCCGATGCCATCCAGTGAAGCTCAGCCTCCCAAGGGTCGTCGAATTGGTGTCTTTGGGGGCACGTTCGATCCCCCTCATATAGCCAATCTCATCCTGGCAGAACGAGTCCGGGATGAGATGGCCCTCGATGAGGTGCGTTTTGTGGTGGCAAATCACCCATGGCAAAAGGAAGGATCTCGCCACATCACGAGGGCCGAGGATCGTCTCAACATGGTAAGAGACGCACTAGGACAATCCACGAACCTTGTCCTTTCGCGGGTTGAATTGGACGCGGGAGGCCCAAGTTTCACCATCGATACATTGCGTACCTTCTCCCTGGCCGAGCCAGCTACCGAGTGGTTCGTGATCGTTGGTGCTGATGCAGCCCAGGGTCTCGATACCTGGCATGAGGCAGAGGCTCTGCAAAGGATGGCCCATGTTGTAGTGGTCAACCGGCCGGCAATAGATAGGAGCTCAGGCCTTCCCGCGGGGTGGCGGATATCCGAGGTTGAGATCCCTTGGATCGGCATCTCCAGTAGCGACCTCCGAAGCCGAGTAAGGGCCGGTCGATCAATTCGGTACCTGACACCCGATGCTGTGGTCGCCCGCGTTGCGAACCTTGGCATCTATCGTCAAGACTCTTGATTCGCCCGGTCACATCAGCTGAGGACATCTCAGCCCCGAGGATGCCAACCCCCTTCTTCCTGGTTGAAGTTGTGTTACTGGTGGCCATTCCGGTGTTGGCCTACATCGGAATTCAAGTCCTGCTTGACACCAGGGCGGGCACCTATGTCGAACAATTGACACCGTCGGACCCTGGTTGGGTTGTGGCCGTGGACCCTAGTCCGGTGAGTGGAATCGTCGAGGTTCTTGATGGACGAGTAGTGGGCGCCAGCCTCATCGCCCGTCAAGGCAGCTCATCACCAGGTGGAGCCGTATTGTTGGTCCCGCCGTCTGTCAAGATCGACGGAGTCGAATTGGCAAACATGGCTGTGAGCGACGTCATTCCTGCTTTGGCCAAGGAACTGCGGCTTCAGGTCTCTGAAGTAGAAGTTCTCGATGAGCAACGTTGGCGTCAAGTGCTTGGTGACCAAACGGTTGTTCTTGAGAATCCCGATCCCATTCAAGGACCGAATGGCCAACTGCTAGTGCCCGTCGGACCAACAGAGGTGGGGGCAGATCTCGCGGCGGTCTATGTCGGACAGAATCTCGCTCAGGAGAGCCCAGCCGCCTTGAACTTTCGGCGAGCCCTCTGGTGGGAGGCCCTCATTGCGCAGCCACCCAGCGGTGAAGATGATCTGGCCGCCCTGTTCCGGGCCATCAACGCTGGCCCGCATGAGATTGTCGAGTTCCCCCAACTTAGCGATGGTGGCTCGATGTTGGACCTGGAGGCGAGCGAGCGTTTGCTGGGTGAGCTGGTTCCCTTCCCGGCTGGCTACCGAACTGGAGACCGGCTGCCAGTTCGGATCCTTGACCGGACTGGGACCGTCGATCTTGAGTCGGTGGCTCAGACCGTGGCGAACAACGGATTCGAGGTGGTCGAGATCGGCAATGCC
>JAJRXF010000124.1 GCA_024276425.1 Actinomycetes bacterium
CCGTTCGTACCGCTGATGCCAGTCGCGGAACTCCTGGTTGGCAGCAAGGGAGGGGGCGAACCGGTCGACGATGACCGAATCCGCGGTGCCCCAGACCTCCGCAACGTAGTCCCTCATGGCGATCCACTGGTCTTCGAGCACGGACGAGGAGGGTCTCGCTGCCGTTCCGAACAGCACGAGGCGCTCGACCCGTTCGGGATAGGTGGCAGCGAAGAGGATCGCCGTCGTCCCGCCGTCGGACTGGGCGAACAGCGATGCCCGTTCGATTCCTGCATGATCCATGACCGCCCGCAGGTCATCGACCCGCTCGTCGATCCCCGGGTTGTGACTCGTGCGGTCCGACGCGCCGGTTCCCCGCTTGTCGAAGTGGAGATAGCGACTGAAGGTTCCGAACCGTTCGAACATGGCACGGAGATCCGGCCAACCCCAAGCCGCCTCGATGTTCTGGGCGAAGGGAGGGATGGCGACGATGGTGGCCGGACCGTCCCCCCACACCTGGTAGGCCAACCGCGCCCCCCTCGCCAGAGCGAATTGAACCGCAGGTACCACGATGCTGACCCTCCTCGGCGGCGATGCGACCCATCTTGCACCGCTCCTCGATGCTACCAGGCACCCCCGCCGACAGAGGCTGCGCTGCCGCGGATGGAGTGGTGATCCACCCTCGCTGCGATTCCGGGCAGCTATCCGCGAGAGATGCTGCTCGAGCCCCCCGGCCTGACGCAACGTGAACTCGCCGATCGGCGTGCCCTACCAGCGAATCAACGAGCTCGTGAACCGCCGGCGCGGATCACCCCGAGCGCCGCGCTCGGGCTCGCACGATACTTCGGCATCACCAGCGGCTTCGAATGAACGACTGAGCACGGCGGGACCTCTACCACGCCCAAGAGGTCGAAGGCGACGAGGTCCGTCACATCCGGCGTCATCCTCGTGCCGCATCGGGCTGGGCAGCCTCGGTCTGAACGCCGAGAACGTCAGAAGGTCGGGTCCTATCACCAAGCCACATCCCTAACACATGCTTCTCACCATCCAAATTGATACCCAAAGCTAGATGACACGGGCGATTCATGATCTTGGATGTCGGTTCGGTCAAGACACCATCTGGGCCTAAGAGTTCGAGGCCTTCAGCCTCGACTCGAGCCTTTAAGGCATCCAGGGTGTCATCGTCGATCACGGGCTTGTCTGGCATGGCCCTGTTCTCGCCCCCTTGGCCTAGCCCAAGTTGTAGTTGGGCGACGGCTACCTTAGCGGAAAGAGTGTTCAATTGGCCGGAGTTTGTTGTCAGCCGTATCAGCGATCGGAGAAAACTCACCGCCATTTCCGACGAAACCGCTTCGCTGATCCACTCCTGGGCTGTCCGGTCAGCAAGCTCCCGAGGTTCAAGTCGCCCAAGCCTGGCCAGGATCCCCGCGAGCTCGACCTTCGTCCTGAGGCCAAAAGCCTTGGTGCGAAGAAGACCGATGACTCCGGAAGGAGCAAGATGGAGTTCGCCGCCCTTGCGGATCTGGCCCGCCGAAGGAGGCCGCTGGCCCCAAGGTGTGATTCCGAGGTCCGTCATGATCTGATGTGCATGGCCCCCTCGGTAAAGGGCATGGGGACCCTGATTGAGCAGAAAGCCCCCAAGGCATTCGGTGCTTGCCCGTCCTCCCAGGTGCATGCGAGCCTCTAGAACCTCGACCAGTAAGCCCGCTGAGGCGACATAGTTTGCGGCGGTCAGGCCGGCCAATCCCCCACCGACAACAACCACGTCGGCTTGCTGTGCTGAATCGTGCTGTGCTGAATCCCGCAGGTCTGAGTCTTGTTGTGATGGGTCGTGCCGTACCGAGTTGGTCATGCCAACTTGACGAAATACCCAGCCTCATTGTGACAATCTGTCTAAATCAACCTCGATGCTGGATGGGCGGCGAGGGCCTCGACCGTCCTATTCGAAGAGGGCGTCGACAAAGGCATCGGAGTCAAAGTCGATCAGGTCATCGACCCCCTCACCCAGTCCGACGAGCTTGACCGGTAGCCCGAGTTCACTTTCGATGGCGAAGACGATGCCCCCCTTCGCTGAACCGTCAAGCTTGGTCAGTACAACTCCGCTGACCTCGACTGCTTCGGCAAAGACCTTGGCTTGGGTCATGCCATTCTGGCCGGTGGTGGCGTCGATGACCAATAGAACCTCACTGACGTGACCTGGCTCCTTGGCCGCAACCCGCCGCACCTTCGACAGCTCCTCCATCAGGTTGGATTTATTCTGGAGACGGCCCGCGGTATCAGCCAGGACCACGTCACACCCTCGGGCCTCGGCCGCCTTGATTCCGTCAAAGATGACCGAGGCTGGATCGCCACCCTCGTTGCCGCGAACAATGTCGACCTCGGCCCGCTCGGCCCACATGGTGAGCTGCTCGGCCGCCGCGGCACGGAAGGTATCACCGGCCGCCATGAGAGGCTTGTGGCCCTCAGCCACCAACCGTTTACCCAGTTTGCCGATGGTAGTGGTCTTGCCAACCCCATTGACGCCAACAAAGAGCCAGACGTTCGTCTGACCTTCATCTATGACTAGCCCACGTTCCTTTCCCGCAATCTCGGCCTTCATCCGCGCCTTGAGGAGTCCAAGAATGTCCTCACCCTGATCGAGCCCCTCTTCCTTAGCCTCGGACCGAACATCCTCCAGCAGGGTCATCGATGTCTGCACGCCGACATCGGCTCGGATCAAGGCCTCCTCTAGGTCCTCCCAGGCCTCATCATCCAGTGTCCCAATGCCAACTAGCGAGCCAAGGTAGCCAGTAAAAGCGGATCGAGCTTTGCCAAGCCGGTCAAAGAAGGATGGCTTTGTTGGTTCGGGTACAACCTTGGGTTCGACGTAGGTCCCATCAAGACCGACATCGATTTCGGGAGGCGCAGAGCCGTCATCAGCACCAAGCCGACGATCCTCGTCCTCGCGCTCCAAAACGGCAGTATCGCTCATGTCCGAAGCAGATGGCGGCTCTACCTGGGGACGCCGACGCCCCTGAGTGGTCCGATAGGCGATTCCAGCGGCCAACAGGACGCCAGCGGCAATGATGAGATAGATCAAGATCGGTTGCATTGCCTCCGAGCCTACGCTGGAACCCCGCCGCTCACGCCGTGGATCAGACTGGCTGACTTAGCGTTCTCCGAGGGTCGCTTCAATCATCAGGTGCTCACCATCGCGAACAATCTCCAGTTCAACAACATCGCCAGGGAAGTGCGCTCGAACCAGTCCAGCCAGTTCACCAAGACTCGTCACGGGACTCCCTTCGATCCGAATCAGCCGATCGCCAACCTGAATCCCGGCCTTTTCTGCTCCGGAACCCTCGCTCACCTGTCCTATAACGATGCCGGACTCACCCCCGGGGGCGATCTGAGGGTTACCAACGCCTAAGAAGCCGGGCTCTAAAGACTCCCCCGTTCGGATCCGTTCGATTACCCGCATTGCCGTATCGATGGGGATCGAAAAACTGATGCCAACACTGCCCTGGACAACACCGTCGGTCCGTATCGAGGTGTTGATGCCAATGACACGGCCGCTCCGATCGGCCAGCGCACCCCCAGAGTTGCCGGGATTGACCGATGTGTCCGACTGAATCATGGCGTTGATCCCACCGGCAGCATTGGCAACCGGACGATTCACCGCCGACACAATCCCGGCCGAAATCGACTGCTGAAGCTCAAAGGGGCTACCGAGGGCGAAGGCTGCTTGCCCTACCTGGAGTTCCTCACCCAAAGCGAGTTGGGCGATTGGCAACCCCGAATCTGATCCAACGTCAAGGACGGCGACATCTACCTGAGGGTCCGATCCAACCAGGGTCGCAGGGAGGATCCGGCCGTCAGCTGTCCGGATGCGAATTCGGGTTGCGCCCTCAATCACGTGATGGTTCGTCATGACCAGCCCGTCATCGAAGACAATTCCGGAACCAACACCAAGTTCGGTTTCGACCTGCACAATTGAGGGGCCAAGGACGGCGGCTACAAAGGCAGCGGGCTCGGTGGCATCTGGATCCGGTGGGGTGAGCACGATGTCAGGCAGCGGCTGAGTGGCAGTTGGCGACAGGGCCGGACTAGCGGAAGAATCTGTTTCGGCCGCGCCATCCTTTGCCACAAACTGACCAAGAGCGAAGCCCCCGCCAGTCAAAAGACCACCAGCAACAAACGCGGCCAACAAACGAAGGCCCCAACGGGGCTTCGTCTTGCCGGTCGGAGTAGCGGGCTCTGCCCCCAGTATCGGCGGGCCCGAGAGACTCGACCCCCTCGCTGGAGATCCGCCGTAGCTGGTTGCAGAGGCTCCTTCAAGAATGATCGGCGGCTGACCGGCTTGGCCGTTGCGGGTTGGCGCCACGGGTGGCATCGACGGCGTTGCGGGACGCCCTGTCGTTCCTTGGGGACTGTACTGGCCACCTTGACCAGGTTGAAAGTCCCAGACCCTCTCCGTCATCTCATCCACCTCACAGTTCTGTACGTGCTCCCAGGGTAGGAACGGCTCCCGAAAACGGAGGTAAGCCTGCTACATCCGGTGCAAGGTTGCATTGTCGATCCCGTTGTTGCCATCAGACACCCGACTCCGCCCGCTCTGGTTCGCCAACTCCACCTCGCCCCACCGTCATCGGCAATCGTAGGGTAAAGACTGAGCCGGTCTTCAAAACTATTTGCTCCTGGGTGTTCCCAGACTTTTCATAACCGCTGGCAGTGAGCCTCTGTTCCACCGCGGCTTGAACGGTCTGACCAGCGGAGCCCTCAGGAAAATCCGAAGGCGAACAAGGGCCGACCGAATCGAGACTCACCGAGCCGCCATGGCGCTCGGCCACCCGTCTGACGATGCTTAATCCGAGACCGCTACCAGATCCGGAATCGGTGCCTCGCCAAAACCGATCAAAGACCAGCGGTTGATCTTCCTTGGCGATCCCCGGACCCTCATCGGTTACCTTTACCACCGCATCAGTTCCTTGGCGGCAGACACCCAACCGGACGGTGGATCCCCGAGGAGCCAAACGCACGGCGTTGGATACAAGATTGGCAACTGCGCGTCCAAGCGCAGCCGCATCACCTCGCACAACCAAGGGCTCTACCTCGCCAGCCGATGGGGTCTCAACCACGATCGCAAGCCCTCGCTTGGAGGCTGCGGCCTGAAACTCCTCGGCCTGATCAACCACGATTTGGCTGAGATTGGCCAAGCCTTGGTTGAGTTCTGGTACCCCTTGGCGGGCTTGTTCCAGCAGATCTTCAATCAGGATACTCATTCGTTCCGTGGCCACGAAAGCGATCTGGGCCGCTCTGGAGATCTCATCCGGATCACCCGAATCCAACGCAAGCTCAAGATTGGTCCGTGCCACTGCCAGTGGATTCCTCAACTCATGGGATGCCTCGTGAGCAAATCGCCGCTGATCCTCAAATGCCTCCTGCAAACGATCCAGCATGGCATCGAAGGTGTCAGCTAACGACTTCAGCTCATCGTTGGGTCCCCGCATCGAGATTCGATAATTCAAGTCGTTGGCATTGATGTACCGGGCGACACCACTGATCCTCTCCATTGGCTTCAAAGCCCAACCCGCAAAAAGCCAGCCGGAGGCGAAGGACGCAAGAAAGAGCACAGCCATTGACGCCAGCGTGGCCGAGCGCAGTTCCCTCAGTGCCCGTCGATAGGAGTCTTGTTCGATCTGTTCGGCCACGAATCGTTGTGCCTCTTCAGGAAAAACAACCTGCACGCTGGTTTCAATAGCTTCACCGGTGTTGGGATCAGTCAAGAAGACCGGCTGGCCCTGCAAGACAGGCTCGGCCAACTGATTGACCTGAAACAGATAGATTCCAGCAAACAAGAAAGACCCAACCGAGAACACCACAATCGAGAACGCCATAGAAAGGCGGAAACGAATGGACTGCAGGACTCGGGGAATGGACACTAGGCCGACTCCCCCTCGATGAGTCGGTAGCCGGCACCAATGACCGTTTCAATCAAGGGTTGGCCCGAGGCAGCGTTTAGTTTTCGTCGCAGCGTTCCGACCGTCACCCTGACGGTGTTGGTGAAGGGATCCATAGCCTCATCCCAAACATGCTCCAACAACCGTTCCTGGCTAATCACCTCGCCAACATGGATCATGAAGTAGCGAAGTAACGCGAACTCCTTCGTCGTCAGGTCAAGCCGGTGGCCCTCATATTCGACCACCAACCGAGCCGTATCCAGAACCAAGCACCCAACCTCCAGGGTGGCATCCTCGCCGGACACATCTCGGCGAAGGAGACTCCGTACCCGAGCCGAAAGTTCGGCCAAAGCGAAGGGTTTCACCAAATAATCGTCAGCGCCGTCGTCGAGACCGGCTACTCGATCGGCCACCCCATCTCTAGCGGTTATCATGAGAACCCTGGTCTTGGAGTCGAAATGTTTGTCGCTTCGAATGAGTCGACAAATCTCTCGGCCGTCAATATCAGGCAGCGTGAGATCGAGAGCAACCAGGTCATAGTCATTGATCATGAGGCGATCAAGTGCACCCTGCCCATTCACAGCGACATCTACCGCGTACCCTTCCCGTCGGAGAGCAGTCGCAACTGCTGTCCCAAGCTCCTCTTCATCATCAACAACCAGAATGCGCACACCTGAACCGTAGCCACCTCCGGCCTGCGGGTGATCGCAGGACCGGAGATCCAGATGACCAACAACTCACAACCAACTAATGCGGGCCCAGGCCGGGTACCTAGTTCTGGCTTGCCGTCTCCGGCCGAAGCCGCCGTGGAACTCGAGCAGGCCCTGTTTGAGATAAAGCGTGTGATCGTCGGCCAAGACCATATGGTTGAGAGGCTCTTTGTGGCCCTACTCTCCCGGGGGCACATCTTGCTTGAGGGCTTGCCCGGTGTGGCCAAGACGCTGGCCGTGTCGACTCTTGCCACCGTCATTGGAGGAGATTTCGTCCGCCTCCAGTTCACCCCTGACCTTTTGCCCTCCGACCTGATCGGAACTCGAATCTGGAGGGCCTCCAGTGAATCCTTCGACATTGAGTGGGGGCCAGTTTTCACTAACCTTCTTCTTACCGATGAGATCAACCGGGCGCCAGCCAAAGTCCAGTCAGCCCTGCTTGAGGTCATGGCCGAACGTCAGGTGTCAATCGGCGGCGAAACCAAGTCACTTCCGCACCCCTTCCTTGTTCTGGCTACACAGAACCCCATCGAGTCCGAGGGGGTTTACACCCTCCCCGAAGCTCAACGTGACCGCTTTCTGATGAAGGTCACCGTCGACTATCCGACCCCAAATGAAGAGTTGGAGATCGTCCGACGGATGGGGACATCCCCACCATCGGCAAACCCTGTCCTCTCGCTCGACCGGCTCGAGCAACTGCAGGAGGTTTGCGATCGCATCTACGTCGACGCTGGTGTTGCTCAGTACGCGGTCGATCTCGTCATGGCAACCAGGGAGCCAGCAACACGAGGACTACCCGAACTCGAGCCGCTCATCGATTTCGGGGTCAGCCCGCGCGCCACTCTTGGACTGGTGGCCGCCGGCCGTGCCCTCGCCCTTCTACGAGGCCGCAACTATGTCGTACCTCAAGACCTGTTCGATGTGGCCCGAGATGTCTTACGTCATCGAATCATGCTGTCCTATGAAGCGCTAGCTAAGTCTCTGGACGCCGATGATGTACTCAACCGCCTGCTCTCGGTGATCCCGGCCGCTGCCGTAAGTCCACTAGAAAACCAGTCCTTGGCTTCATCTGAGGTTGACCCGGCACCAAGCCAAAACTTTCCCGCCCCGACGGTAGGCACCCTCCTAGACCCAACCGTTGAGCTTCCCCCGGTTCCCGCTCCAGCGACAGCTATTCCTCCCCCACCGCCAAGCGCAAGCCTGTCCCCAACCACTAACCTGCCGCCAACGAGTCGCGCCAACAAAGCTGGTGAAGCCACGTGAGTCCGACCCCCGTTGTGGCCTCCGCCCTGGCCGATCAGACTAGGGAAACACTGCGCCGGCTGGAGTTGGAAGTCACCCGTCGGCTCGATGGCTTGCTCCATGGCGACCATCAGGGTCTGGTACCCGGCCACGGAACCGAACTTGGGGAGACGAGAGCCTACGCCCCGGGGGACGATGTCCGCCGAATCGACTGGAATGTCAGTGCCCGCCTGGATGAACCCCATATCCGTCAGACCATCGCTGACCGGGAACTCGAAACCTGGTTGGTCCTGGACCAGTCTGCTCGGCTTGACTTTGGAACAGCCAAGTGTGAGAAACGCGAACTCGTTCTGGCTGCGGCCAGCGCTATCGGGTTCCTCACCAACCGCGACGGCAACCGAATCGGTGCCATCTTCGCCGGGCGAGGTGAGGGTCGAGTCATTCCAGCTAAGGGAACAAAGAAGCATCTTCTTCGAATTTTGCACGAGCTTGCCGCGGCTCCACGGGGTGACGGCGACGGCGTAACCAATTTGGCCGACAGCTTGATCAAGGTCGGAGCACTAGCCAAACGTCGCGGTTTGGTCGTCGTCGTCTCCGACTTTCAGGTGGAACAAGGGTGGCTGGAACAGTTGCAGGCCCTATCTCGTCGGCACGATATTTTGGCAATCGAGGTTCTTGACCCGAGAGAACTTGAGCTTCCCAATGTTGGTTTGCTGGCCGTGATCGATCCGGCTAATGGCCAGGTACGAGAAATACCAACAAACAAAAGGTCAGTTCGAGAGTCTTACGCGCAAGCGGCCAGCGAACGCCGAGCCAGGCTCTCTTCGGAGTTAGGTAACTCTCGAATCGATCATCTCACGCTGCGGACCGATCGTGATTGGCTCGAAGACATTGTCATGTTTATCGGCGAGCGGCGCCATCGAATCGCCGCCTTGGGGGGCGGACGGCCGTGAACTTCCTCTCTCCCGAACGACTCTGGGTGTTGGTCGTAGTCGCGATATTGGCCGCCCTCTACATATTCATGCAAACTCGACGCAAGGTGTACGCGGCCCGTCTAAGTTCCAGCG
Source organism: Actinomycetes bacterium (assembly GCA_024276425.1). Classification (GTDB taxonomy): domain Bacteria; phylum Actinomycetota; class Acidimicrobiia; order Acidimicrobiales; family SZUA-35; genus JAJRQY01. The sequence goes on from JAJRXF010000124.1 coordinate 8,935, forward strand.
CCATGCTCGATTCAGTGCTCCCCAAGACGCCAGGCTGGAGACGTCACGGCACCGCCCTGATCTTCCTGTTGTCTCTGGCCGGACTGGTCGTCGGGTTCGCCCAACCAACTCGATCCGTACGTGTTCCTCGTGAGCGAGCCACCGTCATTGTCGCCATCGACGTATCCTTGTCGATGCAAGCCACCGACGTCACCCCCGATCGGCTCAGCGCCGCCCAAGATGCGGCCAATCGGTTTATAGATGAGCTGCCCCCAACCCTCAATGTCGGGATTGTTTCCTTCGCCGGGACTGCCGCCGTTCTCGTTCCCCCGACCCAGGATCGAGCTCTTGCCCATCGAGCAATCGAGCAACTCGAACTAGCCGAATCAACCGCCATTGGAGAGGCAATCGTGACAAGCCTCGACGCATTATCTTCTGCCCCACCAGATGAGACTGGAGAAACGCCCCCAGCAAGAATCGTCCTTCTATCAGACGGAGTAACAACGGTGGGAAGATCTGACGAGGAAGCCATTGCCGCCGCCCTCGTCGAGGAAGTTCCCGTGTCGACCATTGCCTTTGGTACCCCGGAAGGACTGATCTTGTATGACGATCCCGCCACTCCAACCGTTGAGCAAGATCCGATTCCCGTTCCCGTTGGCGGTGACAGCCTTCAAACCATTGCCGATAACACAGGAGGAACTTTCTTCTCCGCCGAGAGTCTGGAAGAGCTCGATGCCGTCTACAACGACATCGGCTCAGCTATTGGTTACGAAGACGCCGAGCGCGAAGTAACCGACTGGTTCGTGGGTGGGACACTGGCAGCCTTGGTTGTCGCTGGGTTGTTGAACCTGCTGTGGTTCCAGCGCCTTCCCTAGCTTCTGGTTTCAACCTTCTCACTCACCACCTTGGATGAGCCACCCGGCTTCATACTGACACCGTAGAGCACGTCTGCAGCCTCCATCGTGCGTTTCTGATGGCTGACGATGATCAGTTGTGCTTCCTTGCGGAATTCTTGAACCAAGGCCAGAAAGCGGTGCAGATTCATATCATCGAGTGCCGCCTCAACCTCATCCATCACATAGAACGGTGAGGGACGGCTCTTGAACACGGCAAACAGAAAACCAAGGGCAGTCAACGAACGCTCTCCGCCAGACAACAGAGATAGCTTCTTTACGTTCTTCCCCGAAGGCTTAGCCTCGATCTCAACCCCGCAGTTGAGCAGATCCCCTGGATCGGTCAATTTTACCGCTCCCCGCCCGCCAGGGAAAAGGGTCTGAAACAGCTCGACAAAGTTCGTGGCAACATCGGCGTAAGCGGCAGAGAACACATCGACGATTTCGCTATCAATCTCACGGATGAGCCTGCTCAGGTCACGCTTTGTACTCTTCACATCCTGAAGCTGACCATCGAGAAATTCATGCCGACCCTTGAGCTCTTCGAACTCCTCAAGCGCCAGGGGATTGATCGGGCCCAACAACTTCAGTTCCCGTTCCAGTTCGCGGGTCCGAGCCTCGGGCGTGGCACCCTCGGGAACCGCTGGCAACTCGGCCGCCATCGCCATTTCGGGTTCGGTGTCGAGATCTCGCCTCACCGCATCGGTCAGGGTTTCGAGTCGTACCCCGTTTTCTGCATCGGAAAGCTCAAGTCTACTGCGCTTGTCTCTGGTCTCTACCAGGTCTCGCTCGGCCTTCTTTCGTTCCCTCCTTCGCTCAGACAGGATTTCTGATACCTCTCTCGCGGCATGGGATTGGGCTTCCTGTTCTGCCCGAAGAAGTTCTAGCCACCCATCAAGCGTCTCGCCTTTTTCGACCAGAACCTTGGCTAGTTCGTCGACTACGTCAAGCGATGATTGCAGATCTTCCCGACGAAACTTGGCTTCGGCCCTCTCACCAACCAGGCGTTCGAGTCGTTTCTCAACCTCGATCTGGCGAGCCAGCAAGGACTCTTCTCGACTGTTCAACGCGGCCCGGCGAACCTCGAGTTCACTTCGGAGTCTGGCTGTCGATTTTGCTCGATCCTCAAGCTCACGTCTGGCCTCCGACATCGACTGGTTGCGATCGGAATGAGCCGCTTCGTCTGCCTCGAGCCCCGGCAGGCGAAGTTGAAGCTCATCTGTTTGGGCCCGGTCCGAGGCCAGCCGCTCGCGTACGGCACTGAGTTGGTCATCAAGCCGCATTCGATCCGCTGCCAGATCATTCAGTTGCTGAGTCGATCGTTCTACCGAGGCCGATGCTGCCTCAAGCTCCCCCTGGGCACTGCGAAGACGACTCTCGGCCTGGTGTCTGCCCTGGCGCGCGACCTCCCGCAGTTCCTGGACATCAAGCAGGGAACGAGCCGCAGCTGCGGCCGAAGCTATTGCGACCTCGGCAGATGACACCGCCTCCTCAAGCGCAGCCCCCGTCGCCCCGGTGCCTGCCTGCCCGATGCTCCAACTACCTCGACCGAAACGGTCACCAGATCGCGTGACAACCGTCGTGTGCGGGTATTGAAGAACGACGTCAAGGGCCTCCCGCCAATCAGAGTCCAATGCCACCGCATCGCCAAGCAAAGAATCGAGCAGACCTTCAACATCGGGTCGGAGGGCACGAACATGTTGACGGACGGGCTCTCCCACGGGAGGAACTGAAGGCTTGGAGCGGGCCGCTGCGAGGGCGACGAAGGGCCCAAGGGCCAGAACTGCTCCGGCCAGGTCTTGGGATGCCAGCGATTCTAAGGCCGCTCGTCCGTTGGCGACATCGTCAACAACCACCGCACGCATGGCCTGGCCGGCTGCGGCTTCAACCGCCGCTCCCCATCCCTCGTCGATATCGACCAAGTCGAGCAGGGTGCCCAATACTCCCACTTCACCAACCAACGCGTCTGCTCCAGCCGCACTCCTTGCGGCATCCAGGGCTTGAGCCAGGGCGTCAGCCCTTGCCTGCCAGCGACTAGCCTCGCTATCGGCCTGGCGACGGGTCTCGGTTGCCTCTTCAACCCTCTTTTCAAGCGTAGAGCACTCGCCGGTCGAGCGAACAACCATCTCTTGAAGCTTGGGTACTTCTAGGGTGAGCCGTTCGACCGTTGTCTGTGCGTCGGTCCGGCCTTGGATCAGCCGGTCGTGACGGGCCCCGAGAGCATCCAACTGCTCCTCTAGTCGACGGCTTTCCTGATCATCTCGTTGGGCGGCCGATTGGAGGGCCGCTAGCTGGGTTCGGACCTCTGCAGCCTGAACTGGGGCGGGACCCATTCCCTCTCCCCATGCTTGCTCAAAAGCCTCGTGATCCTGCGCCAACCTACGCTCAACTACTTCGAGCTCTCGAAACTCCGGGTCGAGTTCGTGACCCTCAAGGACAGTCGTCGCCAAGGACTCAACGATTGATGCCGCCTCGGATTCCAGGCTGGATACCACGCCCTCATCAACGGCAGACTGCAGTTCGCCCCTCAGGCGTCTCTGCCGCTCAGCCACAACATTGGCCTGGCCCCGGATCCTCTCCTTCAGGCTTTGGCCGCAGGAGAGAATGTCGCCGACATCGGATCCGCCGAGGGCCGCAAGCTCGGCCTCAGCGTTGAGTACCCCTCGGTCAAATTCGGCCAAGGTTGCCTGCAACTCCGCAGTGCGAGCATCAAGGTCCGCTCGTTGTTTACGCGAGTGCGTCAGTTTGGCTTGGAGGGCCGTCAGTTCCCGGCCAACCAGATGGAGCTTCAGGGCGTGCAATTCACTCACCAGGGAACCATGCCGCCGAGCGGCATCGGCCTGCTTTTCCAGCGGTCGAAGCTGGCGTCTCACCTCTCGAACTAGGTCAGCCAACCGATGAAGGTTCTCGTCCGTGGAAGCTAGCCGACGTTCCGCCCGCTCCTTGCGCCTCCGATACTTCAGAACACCAGCAGCCTCTTCAATGATCGCCCGCCGCTCTTCGGGCCTAGCGTTCAGCACTGCGTCAATCTGTCCCTGTGACACGATGATGTGCTGCTGACGGCCAACGCCAGAATCAGAAAGTAGCTCCTGGATGTCTAGCAAACGACACGAAACATTGTTGATGGCATATTCGGACTCACCAGAGCGAAACAGGGTTCTCTTAATGGTGACCTCCGTGAAGTCAATCGGTAACTGCCCGTCACTATTGTCGATAGTGAGGGAGACCTCAGCCCGACCAAGGGCCGATCGCTTCTGAGTACCAGCAAAGATGATGTCATCCATCTTTTGGGCCCGTACCGCCTTCGGCGCCTGGGCACCGAGCACCCAGGCCATGGCGTCAACAACATTGGATTTGCCGCTGCCGTTTGGTCCAACCACGACCGTCACACCCCGTTCGAGGTTGAGGGTGGCTGGGTCAGCGAACGACTTGAATCCCTTGATGGTGAGCGCTTTCAGGTACACGGTTGAATGAGGCTCCGCTAGACCTGCGTGGTACAGAAGAAAACTGGCTTGCCCTTGAATGTCGCTTTGGAGATTGGCACCCGAGATCGAGGACTAAGTTCCCCGGCCTTGCCATAGACCGCCAGATGATCTCCAAACTCTCCGGGGTTTCCCGTGAGATCGAGAAATGGCCGCTTCTCCAGTGAAGTCCCACGATATTTGATGGCATCATGAAGGATTCCGACCACCGAGCGATAGAGCCGACGGACCTCTTGAGTGGTCAGTTCGTTGGCCTTGCGGTCATAACGTAAGCCAGCGTCAAACAAGATCTCATCGCTATAAATCGCCCCAATTCCCACAAACGCGGTCGAATCCATGAGCAAAGCCTTGAGTGGTTCAGTGCGGCGTAACACGAAACGTCCAAAATCGATCCAAGACATCGGATGACTAAGCAGATCGAGGGCCTGCTCATCTTCGGGCAGCAGGCTGGCCTCGAATTCCTCGGTACTCATAAGTCGGATCAGATTCGATCCATCGGTGTCGGCTACCCGTAGGTCTCCACCCTGAGTAAAGGTCACTACAAGATCAATATCACTAGCCATTGCCTTGCGACTCGCGCAGCGTTCGAGTCGACCTGATGCACCAAGATCAATGGCCAAGACCATCTCGTTGTTTAGTTGAAGAAGGATCGTGGTCGTACATCGCTCGACGGCTAGGACCTTGGCTCCGATCAGAGGATCGGCGAATGCCTTCTTTGTCCGGAATCCGGGCATCGACTTGAGACTCTTGGCATCGACGGCTTTGACCTTGCGGCCGACAATGTCTCGTTCAAGGTCTCGACGTAGAGTCTCGATCTCTGGTAGCTCTAGTTCGGCCATGGCGCCCATCACTCTTCCAGTGCGTTGGCGAGAACGATCCAGGCCGACCGTGCGGCCGCCTGCTCTGCTCTCTTTTTGGATGTTCCGCTGCCCTCACCCATCGAGTTATCGTCAACGATGGCAACTGCTTCGAAGCGACGATCATGATCAGGTCCGCTTCCGGTTATTCGATAGCCTGGCGATCCAAGCCCAAGCTGGGCCGTCAATTCTTGGAGACGGGTCTTGTAGTCCTGGCGACCAGGTCGTTCGGCGCCAGCAAGTATGTCTTCCAGGAGAAGACGGAGCACGATCTGCTGGGCCGTTTCCCAGCCGCCGTCAAGGTATACCGCTCCGATGACCGCCTCCAACGAGTCGGCAAGAATCGACTCCTTGTCTCGCCCTCCGGATTGATCTTCACCTTTGCCTAGCAACAGAATAGAACCCAGTTCTAATCGGGCCGCAACCTCGGCCAAGGTGGCCGTATTCACAACCGAAGCTCTGAGCTTGGCCAGGTGCCCCTCGGCCAGATCTGGATAGCTGGCATGGATGTGATCGGTGACCACCAAACCCAAAACCGCATCACCAAGGAACTCCAGGCGCTCATTGGAGGTCGCCTCGACGTTCTCCGCACAATAGCTACGGTGGGTCGTCGCCAACCTCAGGTACGCCAAGTCCTTGAACTCATAGCCAAGATCACGGGTGAACGCCGCGGTTTCAGGCCATGGCTCATCGGTCGATGAATTCGCCGAAAGTGGTGCGGTCTCCGTATCGCTCAGGACTCCTCACCAACCTGGCTGTAAACATAATCAACCGCGTCTCGGACAGTCTTTAGATCCTGTAGATCCTCATCCTCAATACGAAACCCAACCGTGCGATCGGAGAGTTCTTCTTCAAGCGCCTCGACCAATTCGATTAGTGCGAGTGAGTCGGCGTCCAGATCGTCGGCAAAAGAACTTCCCTCGTTGATGCTTTCCGGCTCGGTTTCTAGAATGTCTGCAAGACGATCCCGCACAAGGCTTACTACGTCTTGTCGGCTCATAGGTGACTGTTCCATGTGGGTTTCGGCTGGCATCCACTCGTCCTTGGTGACTAGTGTCATAAGCTGGCGGTAACGGACAACCGCGAGCTTAGAACGGCGAGAGTCTAACGGATTGTTTCGCCGATGCTGGGATCGTGCGAGGAATCTGCCCTCTGTTCGACCATGTCGCGGATTCGCTGCACCATTTGAACTTCAACCATGTCTGATGCCGTTCGAATAGCATTCGCAATCCCATAGGGGGTCGCTGAGCCATGCGCAATCATCGAAACGCCCCGCGTTCCCAGCAAGGCTGCCGAACCACGCGACTCGACATCAAGTTCGGTGTAGATCGGAGCGAGAACCGGATCAACAAGATTGGCCGTGGCGGACACCTCGGGGGTGGATCGAAGTGCTGAACGAATGGCGTTGAGGGCTACATCCATGCCCCCTTCAAGAGACTTGAGGATGATGTTGCCCGTGAACCCGTCACAAACAATCACATCAGCCGCACCAATCATGAGGTCTCGACCCTCGAGATTCCCGACATAGTCAGCTCCACACGCTGTTGTCCAATTGGTTTCTTCCAGCAGCGAACACGTATCCTTGACCAAGGCATTGCCTTTGCCTGCCTCCTCACCAATGGTCATAATCCCGACCCGCGGTCGTTCGACCCCAAACCGGGCACGAGCGTAGACCGCTCCCATCTGTGCGAACTGGACCAGCCACTCCGGCGAACAGTCAGCATTGGCACCACAATCAAGCAGGGTGGTTGGTGTGCTGCCAAGAACAGGGAAAGGAACGGCGATTGCAGGACGAGAAATGCCTCGGATTCGACCGAGGCGTAACAGTGAGGCAGCCATCGCCGCGCCAGTATTGCCAGCGCTCAGAACCGATGAGGCCTGACCATCTCGCACTGCTTCGGCCGCTCGCACAACCGAAGAGTCTCTTTTGCGACGAACACTGGCCGCTGGCTCGTCATGCATCGAGATCACTTCGCTCGCCGAGATAACGGGAATACCATTGGTATCACCAATCTCGTCTGGTCGACCAACAAGAACCACTGGAACACCGAGGCGCTCGACCGCTAGCTTGGCACCGGCCACAATGGAGGCTGGCGCATTATCACCACCCATAGCATCGACCGCGACAGGCAGTCGTGTAAGGCTTTGATCTTGGGATTGCTCGCTTATGCCGCCGATGCTGACCACGGGGCGCCCGACTTTAGTCGACCTCGATGGCCTGGCGACCCTTGTACCAGCCGCAGCTTGCACAGACCCGATGGGGGAGCTTGGCGGCCGAACAACGCGGGCAAAGGCTTCGAGCCGGAGCGTCAAGCTTCCAACTGGAGGCTCGACGGCTGCGAGTCTTGGCCTTGGAGGTCTTTTTCTTTGGGACGGCCATGCAGAATCCAGTACTCGTTTGAGAATCGGGAGGGCGCCAACCGACGGGTGGGCGCGGGCGGCAAAGCATAGCGTCTATCGGCCAATCCAACGACCGGGGACCCGTGGAGGCTCAACAAAATCTCCGCCACGATGGTCTAAGGTCGAGCAATGACTGAGGGAACCCCACATACGCCCCAACATCCGGGCCAGTCTGGACAACCTGGCCAAGCAACCCCACCGAATCAAGCGGACGGATATCAGGACCTGCAACCCGGATATCAGCCTCCTCAGGCTCCTCCTGCGGCCTACCCGTCACCTCAGGCTCAACCACCGGGGTTCCCGGTCACGCCAGCCGCCCAGCCCTACCAGCCCTACCCCCAACAAGCCGTACCCCCACAGGGATTCCCTCAGCAGGGAAGTCCAGTGAATCCACCAAAGAAGCCGAAGGCCAAAAAGATCGCCCTCATCCTGGGCTTGGTTATCGGACTACCCGTTCTAGGAATCGGTGCCTGTTCTGCCTTTTTCTACCGAACCTTCACCGGTCCAGTCGATGAGGCCAACAGCTTCATCGCACTCCTTGATGACAAGAAGTTCGATCAGGCAATAAACGCTATTTCATCCTCGTGCCGAGGAAGTCTGACCGCCGCCGACCTATCCCAACAATGGCAAGCGGTAGAAATCGACGGGTATCGCCTAAATGGTGTCAACATCGTCAACGCGAATGCGACCGTCAGCGGCACCATCTCGGTCAACGGTGAGCCTGAGGACACCATCGAGATCACCCTAGTCAAACGCGACGGCGACTGGGAAGTGTGTTCGATGACTCGATAGGAACGTCTCTATTCGCCAAAGGTAAGTTCGTCCAGGCTGGCCCAGCGTGGGTCCTGACCCCGTTCGGACGCACGCTCGGCTTCGATTTGTTCAGCCGATTTCGTTGGGTACCGATCCGGATCTGGGCCTTGGCAATCCGCCCGACACAATGGCACGAGAGGTAAAGCCAATGCAATGGCATCGTGTACCACCGGTACGAGATCCAAGGTATTGTCGGTTAACTCGATAATGTCGGAATCGGCCGGGGCAGGGGATTGGAAGATTTCATCAATGTCGACTCGCGACCGACCGTTAACCAGATCGAGACATCGTCGACACTCACCTTCCCACGAAAAGGAAACGGAACCGACGATGGAGACGCCCCGCTCAATCGACTCGATGACGACTGAACCTGTTACCGGATCAGCCGTGGTTCGGCTCGAGACCACTTCGACAGGATCGAACAGATAGTCAATCTCAACTATCCGTCGTTGACCGAGACCTCGGCGAAGGTCGGCCACATTGATAGGGTGCCGCTTGGTCATCTTTGGCTGCATCACATCCGAACCCGCCTGATCGACTCAGAGAGGCTCGGCGAAGGGATCATCACCCTCCGAAAGTTTCGTACCGTCGGTGCTGGCTGGCCCAAGCAGTTTCTCTCGTCCGGCGTTGACCGTTTTTTGAGTCTTCTCCAAGATGATCTCAAAACTGGCGAGTTTCTGGTCACAGTAGTCTTCGACTTGCCGCCGCAGAAGGCGAGACTCTGTCCTGGCCTCCCCAACGATTTGTCGTGCTCGTTCTTCCGCAACTCGCATTACCTCTTGGCGCTCAATCATTCGGGTGACCTGATCACGCCCTTGGTCAATGATCTCGTCTCGTTCCCGACGAGCACCAGCAAGGAACTCTTCCTTCTCCTTCAACAACCACTGAGCCGCCCTCATTTCCTCGGGAAGTTCATCCCTGGCCTGTTCTAGTATGTCAAGCAGGTCATCTCTATTGACCTTAACCGTGGTTGACATTGGCAAGGGCCTACTTCGAGCCACCATGTCAATGGCTTCCTCCAACAGTTCCTCGATCGTTGGTTGAGGCCCCTGGGGCTGGGTTGCGTCCGGCGGAGGGGGAAGGTCGCTCATCACTTCAACTTTCTTGCCATGGCCTGTCCAACGACGCTCGGCACGGTCTTGCTCACGTCGCCACCCATGGTGGCTATCTGGCGGACATAGGTGCTCGCCACGCGGGCCGAAGCCCCAATGGCTGGCATAAACACCGTGCGAACGCCGCCCGTTACCAGATTCATGTGGGCCTGAGCCATCTCATCGGCCAGGTCACCACCACCGCGAAGACCCTTTAGAATGACGTTGGCTCCACAATCCTTAGCCGCCGCGGTGACCAGGCCAGAGAACAGGCACACCGACACGTTTCCGAAGATCTCCGTGCAGCTTTCAATGAGTTCTCCCCGCTCTTGCGGGGTGAAAAAGCCTGAGGTCTTGGTCGGGTGGTAGCCAATTCCAACAACAACCGACTCAAATACTGACGAGGCAGCCTCGATTACTGCAAGGTGACCGTTGTGGATCGGATCAAATGAACCTGGGTAAAGAGCGACGGTCATGAGCAGTGGTCTTTCGATGACAAGAAAGTCTTCATAGTGCGGCGCGTCAGACGTGCCAAAAGCGGGCCTCCGCCAGGAGACCCGAAGTCTAGCCCCTGTCGCCCGGATCGGAACGAGCGATCAGGATCTTGGCTCGACCATAGTTGCGACGGCGAACTTCAACCCAGCCGGGAACCAAGTCGATTTCACGTTCGGCATGGCCTACCAGGATGTCGGACTTAACCGAGCTAAGGAGATCTCGCCAGAGGTCAAGCCGGTATGGGGGGTCACAGAATGCGATGTCAACCAAACCCAGCCTCGGCACGACCCGTTGGACCGGGCTGGTCACGATGGTGGACCGATCGCCAAATCCCAAAGTCTCCAGATTCTTCTCGATGGCGGCTACCGCGGCCCTATCTTGCTCGACAAAGGTGACCCGGTCTGCCCCTCGACTCAGACATTCCAATCCGAAGGATCCACTTCCCGCAAACAGGTCGATCACGATCCGACCCTCCACCCCCCCGAGGCTTGCCAACATGTTAAATATGCCCTCCTTAGCCCTATCACCAATAGGGCGGGTCCCCTGTCCGGGCGGGGCTACAAGCTTTCGACCACGGGCGGAACCAGCAATTATTCGCACCCTGGAACACTATCGTTGAGGCTTCGAGCGCACGTCCAACCCAACCCATACACTCCAGCCATGCCCATCCCGGATCATGAGATCGTGTGCGTCGACTGTGGCGGGACGTGTTATCCCCTCGGTTGGTACCCCGGCGATGGACCGTTGGAAACCGGAACGATTCTCCCCTATCGGTGCAAGGACTGCCTTGATCGCTGGGACATCGTGGTTGGCGACGACGCCAACTAAGGCTCCCACCCAACCCACCAACTCACGATCCACCAACTCACGATCCACCAACTCACGATCCACCAACTCACGATCCACCAACTCACGATCCGGGCCGCCCACCGGCTTTTCACCGTTCGTTGTCGCGTTTTCGACCCACGAATGGGTCGAAAGCGCGACAGGGAACCGGGAACAGCCGAGCGCCCTTCCAAACCAGGCAAAGCCAGGCGCCCTTCCAAGCGATCAAGCAATCAGCCCTTCATGAGAAACTCGGCCTCAGCTTCGTCAACGAAGAGTCCCAGCTCCGAGGCAAGCGACTGGTTTGTTGCCAGGCCCGGATCCGAGTCGATCAACTCGATTGCCGCTCGCCGTGCGTTGGCAACCATCTTGCGATCACGACGGAGTGAAGCCAGTTTGAGATCGTTGCGACCCTTTTGACGTTCGCCAAGAATAGTTCCTTCACCCCGCAAGTCCAGGTCAACCTCGGCCAGTTCAAACCCATCGGTTGAAGCAACGAGAGCCTCAAGTCTTGACTCACCATCGGGGGTTGCGGCCTCGCCGACCAACCAACAGGTTGAAGCGTAAGCCCCTCGGCCAACACGTCCTCTGAGTTGGTGAAGTTGGGCAATTCCGAAGCGATCAGCATCCAGGATGACCATGACGGTTGAATTCGGAACATCAACTCCAACCTCGATAACGGTTGTTGCCACCAAAACATCAAGGTGGCCGTCGCGGAACCGTCCCATTGTCTGGTCCTTGTCCGAGGGCTGCATCCGACCATGAAGTAGGCCAACGGCGAGGCCAGAGAGTTCGACGTTCCTTAGTCGATCATAGGTTTCCTCCGCCGACGCGACCTCAAGCTTGTGCGACTCATCTATCAGGGGACACACCACATAGGCCTGACGCCCGGCGGCGATCTCCAAACGAACCTCGGCCCACATCGCTTCAAGGTCAAGGCTGGCAGTCGCCCCTTCCCCTCCATCAAGCGAACCGCTGGCCCGGACCCAGCGGGTAACGATCGGAGTTCTCCCCGGTGGCATCTCGTCTAGCACTGAAACATCAAGGTCTCCATAGACAGTCATGGCTGCAGTACGTGGAATCGGTGTGGCCGTCATCACCAGAACGTCGGGCACAACCTCGCCGTCTGTCTTGTCCCTTAGCGCCGCCCGCTGCTCAACCCCGAAACGGTGCTGCTCATCGATCACAACCACACCGAGCGAGTCAAACATCAACGTTGGTTCGATCAGGGCATGGGTTCCAATCACGATGTCAATCTGTCCGAGAAGCACCTCACCCAGAATCCGTCGGCGATCAGCCGTCGATGTCCGGTTTGACAACATCTCAACCTTGAGCGGTCTTTCTCCTAGTAGCGTCGATGGATCAGAGACCTGGAGATCTCCGAGGAGCGCTCGGATGCCGCTGTAGTGCTGCTCAGCGAGAACCTCGGTTGGCGCCATAAGCGCCGCCTGATGCCCACCATCGACCGCAGCCAGCATGGCCGCCACCGCAACGAGCGTCTTACCCGAACCAACGTCTCCCTGGAGCAGACGGTGCATTGGGATGGATCGGGCGAGGTCGGAGAAAATCTCGTCTATGACACGAGACTGCGCTCCAGTTAAGGCGAATGGGAGGGACTGGCGGAACCGCGCTACCAGTGGGCCATCGGTTCGGTGCTCAAGCCCGACCTCCGTGGCCTCCAGCGCCCGTTTACGCAACACCAGTGCCAACTGCATCCGGAACAACTCATCAAATACCAACCGCCGACGGGCAGCCATTGCCTCGGCCATGGAGTCCGGAGTGTGAATACCACGAAGAGCGGCCTCACGGTCGACAAAGTCGTACTCGTCGAGAATCCACATTGGCAATGGATCGGCGAGGCCCCGACCCTTTGGTGGCAGGGTTCTGCGAAGGGTCTCAGCGATGAATCCAGCAATATCCCAACTATGAAGCTTGCTCTTTTCCGACTGGGGGTAGACAGGAATAATCTTGCCCGTCTTGTCCCCAACCAGATCGACCACGGGGTTTGCCATCTGACGTTGACCCCGAAAGTACTTGATCTTGCCGAAGATCATGGCCTCGCGGCCAACTCCTAGCTGACGCTCGCGCCACGCCTGGTTGAAAAAGGTCAGGGCCAGATCGGAATGGCCATCGGTCACCGTAATGTTCACAATCACCTTGCCCCCTCGAATTCGACGCGAGGTCGACTTGGTAACGGTTACTAGCACCGATGCCTCTTCGTTCTCATCCATCTCAGCGATGCGTCGCTCCTTGGTGCGGTCCAGGTAGCGTCGCGGATAGAAGGTCAAAAGATCGAAAAGGGATCGGACCTCGACCTTGGCCAATCCCTTGGCCTTCTTTTCGCCCACCCCAGTCAACTTCTCAACCGAGATAGCATCGAGTTCGGCCAGAGTGATTCGAGATCGTGAAGCTGACACTTCAATCACATCCGACCGGCTCTTGTTTCGAGCAGGGCCTCTACTCGAATGTTGAACGGTCTCAAACCAAGAATTGCCTCGATGACTTCGCCAATTTCTGGAGCATGAACATGAGCAGCCAGCGTGTCGCCATCGCTGGCGACAACTACGTCGCTGCCAAATGCCCGAAGCATTTCCTGGAGATGATCCGCGCTCTCGACCGTCTCAAGTGCACAGTTGAACTGGAGTTCATAGCCAACCACCACCTGGACAGCCACCGGGTCGGCATCACCTTTCCTTCTGGCCGGTCGGGTAACGACACGATCGGCAATGGTGAACTCGGGCTCGTTGGAAACCACATCGGCCAGAGCCCCTAGGAAAAGCGACAGTGCGACACCACCAGCATCGACCACCCCGTGGTGGGTGAGTACATCGAGCTGAAACTGAGTTCGAATCACTGCTTGGTCAGCCCGAGAGGCTGCATCAATGAGGGTTTGGGGCACCGTTGTTCCGGTTGCGCGAGCCGCGGCATCGGCCACCGTAAGAATTGTTCCCTCCTCGGGCGTATCCACTGCAGCTCTCGCTTTGACCGCGCCGGCCTGAAGGGCCCCGACCCACTCTTCGGGCCAGGGGTCTTCGACGATTTCGTCAAAGAACCCCGTTAGGTACTGGCCAAGGATCAACCCACTGTTTCCTCGGGAGGACCTCAGGGCAACTTGACCAACCGTCCGAACAAGTTTGGCTAGATCATCTGGGGGTTCAGAGCCGACTTCGTTGACGATCGACTCGATTGTCTTTCGAACGTTTGTGCCAGTATCTCGATCGGCGACAGGGAAAACGTTGAGTTCGTTAAGGCGAGTCTCGGCCCTCGCTGCCCGCCGGGCAAAACGCTGAAGAGTCTGTACCAGGTGATCCGCAGTCCGCACGCGATGCACGCTAGCCCAGGGCAACGACAACGGTGGCCACAGACCTCAGCTAACAGGGTTATCTGACACCTGGATGCTGCCCGAACCGAAGCGGAGCCATCCCAAAGTTGCACCAGCCAAACCAGCAACAATGAGGGACAGCACATGAGGTCTAGTGAGGCCCCCGCCCAGCTTCGGCAACCAAAACGAAGCGATCGAACGGATGACCGAAACAGCCAACACCGAGCCAACAACGATGACCTTGGCCGTGCTCGACCTCGGCGCTCGACGTCGAGACATGCGGTGGAGGAACACCGCACTCGCCACCACAGCTACAGCCACGATGATTCCGATAGGCAGAACTCGCGAGCTTATTCCAGCGGGTTGCAGCCCAATGGGGCTGACCGGCCCAGCACAGCCCGAACGAAAGACACACGACGCCTCATAGACTCCATACCCCACCATGCCCAGTGGTGCGAGGTCTGCCAAGCGAACCCAACTATCGACCTGATCCCTCTTGGCGCCCCATATCAACACAGCGACTGCAGCAAGGGCTCCAGGCCAGAAATCTACCCCGCTCCGAATGATGAGCATTTCGGCTATGCGACCCAATGAAGAACGCTCGTCGAGGACCAGAGTTGTTAGTCGGCCAAGAACGATTCCGGCTCCGGCCGCACCCAGGATGGCGTCAACAAAGCTCACCGGCGGGTCAAAACTTCCTAGCGGCCAGAAAATGGAAAGTAACGTCGGAATTCCCAGGGCCAAAAGCACACTCAGGAGCAACCCAAAGTCGATCACCGGAGTGCGTCTTCGAGGAGGGCCACCAACTGTTGTTCGGACACGCCTCCCTTGACAACCGCGGTGAGATTCCCATCTCGGCCAAAGACGTAGGTGGTGGGAAAGACCGACATCTCGAGTGCTACTTGGATCTGGCCGGTGCCGTCGATCACGTTTGGGTAAGTGATACTCAGTTCGTCGAGGAACGCTCGAGCGGAGTTGGGATCATCGTTGGCGACAACTCCCAAAATTGTGGCCCGCCCCTCGAAATCTCGCGAAGCCCGCTCGAGCAACGGCATCTCCGCTCGACATGGTGGACACCAGGAAGCCCATAAGTTGACTACGACTGGCCTTCCCTGTTGCCCCGTTAGCAGCCCTTCGAAAGTTTCCAGGTCGGCAAAGGGAACATCGCCTGGCTGGGGGAGCACCAGGGGAGCGGCCGAGGGTGAAAAGCTCGGCAGTTCGTCAGAGCCACCGAGGCTAGTAACGGCCAGCACGACAACGACGACCGCACCAAGGACGTACAGCAAGATCGACTTGGCTCCGACTCCCCTGATACGTTCCTGTATCGTCGGGTCCGCCGACTGGCTACCAGCGTCGCCGGAGCGGTTTTGGGTCGGTTGTTCATCCTCTTCCACGACCCTCAGTATGGCCGGGCGGAACAAGCTCTCGGTATCGCCCAGCGAGATAGGCGGCCGATTCAACCTCATGAGCAGGTAGTAGGCCCTCTCATCTAGGCCCTCTCATCTAGGCCCTCTCATCTAGGCCCTCTCATCTAGGCCATCTGGCCAAGAGTTCACCGAGAGCCTTTCCCTCGGCCCAGCAATGTCGTAGTCTCTCAGCGGATCCGTTCTTGTAGCCGCGTTCGGAACCAAATGAGCGAAGGAAAACTTGTGCAAGGTGTAGTAAAGGCCTATGACCCACACACACTCGACGGAGTCGTCTTGTGCGATACCGACATGTCCGAGATTGACCTCGCACCCAATGCCCTAGAGGGCTCCATCTTCCGGATGCTCCGACCAGGGCAGCGTGTCGTCTTTGATCTCAACGAAAGTCGGCAAGCGACTGGGCTACGTCTGGGATCAGAGGTGGATATGGGCACACCAACCTGGTTGGAGGAATCAACATAGAATCTAGGAAACAACATAGAATCTAGGAAAGTAGAGGCCAGCCACAGAGTAGGCGATCACAAAGGGGAATGAACGCTGGCCACGCCAGCACGACAGCAGCAGCCGGGGACCGCCGCATTTACTGTCATCCAACAAATTCGACATCGACGTCGGGGAGTAAAATGACACGTACAACTGAGCAGGTACTAGGTGAGCTGGGTAAAGCATTCGGCCTCACGAATGTGAATCTGAAACACGGCCTAAGCCAGGATGAACTATTCCGCGCTGCAGTCGCCATGGATCGCGGCCACGTCAGCATCGACGGTGATGGTAACGAGCAGAAAGCATTCTCAACTGCTCTTGGCGTTGAGGGTCCCTTGGTTTATTACACCGACCCCACCTGTACGGGTCGACCCACGAAGGACACCTTCGCCGTGGCCCGACCTGAGATTCAGGATGAGGTC
This sequence comes from Actinomycetes bacterium, assembly GCA_024276425.1. Taxonomy (GTDB): domain Bacteria; phylum Actinomycetota; class Acidimicrobiia; order Acidimicrobiales; family SZUA-35; genus JAJRQY01. The sequence goes on from JAJRXF010000124.1 coordinate 25,421, forward strand.
TGGTGGAAGCCAGACTTTCAAAAATTCGATCCGACAAAATTTGATGCCCTCCTCCCCCGCGTGATCTCTCATCTCAACGAGCGCAACGCCACCCTCTACTCAACCGACGTGTTCTGTGGGTGGGATGCGGAGTTTTCCGAGCCGTATCGTTTTGTCGGGGAGTACGCCACCCATGCCTATTTCTGCAACATCATGTTCCCCAAGCAGGTCCGCGACGACGCTGACCGGGCCGACGTCGGATGGACTCTGATCAACGTTCCCTCCTTTCGCTGTGATCCCGAGCGCGACGGCACGAACTCCGAGCGAGGCGTGATCATCGATATCACGAATCGGCTTGCCCTCGTCCTCGGTCGAGCCGACTACTGCGGGGTGAACAAGAAGACGATGTTCACCCTGATGAACTTCGTCCTCCCCTCAAAAGGGCAGCTATCGATGCATTGCTCGGCCAATGTCGGCACGAACGATGATTCGGCCATCCTCTTTGGCCTATCTGGCACCGGCAAGACCACCCTTTCGGCCGACCCCGATCGTCTACTGATCGGCGACGACGAACATGTCTGGTCCGACGTTGGAATCTCGAACTTCGAGGATGGCTGTTATGCGAAGCTGATCGATCTAGACAAGGAGAACGAGCCGGTCATCGCTGCTGCCCTATCCATGAAAGGAACCCTGATCGAGAACGTTCCACCACTTCCTGGCAAGGCTATGGCGGACACCGACCCTCAGGAGCTTGATCTCTTCGACAGTTCTGTCACCGAAAACACCCGCTTTGCCTATCCCCTCGCCTGCAACCCGGGCGTGGCCGAAGGGGCGAAGGGACCTCATCCCCAGACCATCGTGCTACTCACTGCCGATGCCTTTGGTGTGCTTCCACCTGTTTCCATACTCAGTCCTGAAGAGGTCATGTACCACTTTGTCACTGGGTTTACCTCCAAACTGGCTGGCACCGAGGTGGGAATCACTGAGCCTGAGGCCACCTTCAGCGCTTGCTTCGGAGCACCATTCATGTCCCACAAGCCTTCGGTGTACGCCACACTGTTGGCCGACCGGATGGAGAAACACAAAACTCGCTGCATCTTGTTGAACACCGGCTGGTCTGGCGGTGCCTATGGCAGCGGCGCCCGCATGTCGCTCAAGGCGACCCGCGCGCTGCTAAACGCTGCGCTAAACGGGGACTTCGATGACGTCGAGACCCAGTCCGAGCCAACACTTGGTTTGACCATGCCTGTCTCCTGCCCTGGCGTGGACAGTGAAATCCTGAACCCACGCAACACTTGGGAAGATCCACAAGCCTACGATGCCGCTGCGGTCAGCCTTCGGGATATGTTCCGGGCAAATTATGAGGCCAAGGGATTCGCCCAGTTGGGAATCAAGGCGGCCATGTAGCTACCATTTGCGTTCCTGGGCCATCGCGGCAAGCATCAACCAATGACCAGCGCCAACCCGGACCGTTCTGAGACCGTTGCGTTCCCCCTTGCTGGAAACAACGATAGCGGATCAGCCTATGTTGCCTGGCCCAATGCCCGCGGTCCTCATCCCGGGGTCCTGATTCTGCATGAACTTCTTGGTCTCAACCAAGACATCAAGCGGATCGCCAACCGCTTCGCGGCGGAGGGGTACCTAGCGATGGCCCCGGACTATTTTGGGCCTGGGTTCCGGCTGGGGTGCATTGTTCGGTGCGTTCGGTCGCTTCACTCGGGTGAGGGGCCAGCCTTCGATCGTCTTGCCTCGGCTCAGCAATGGCTCAGTACGCAAACCGAGGTCGACCCCAACAAACTCGGGGTCGTTGGCTTTTGTATGGGCGGTGGATTCGCGGTACTCCACGCAGTCCGTAGCGACGTGCACGTCGTAGCCGAGTACTACGGAGACGTCCCCGACGATGTTGAGAAACTCCAAGGAATCCCGCCGTGTTTTGCCGGGTTCGGTGACCGAGATTCTGTTTTTGCTTCTAAGGCACAGAAGCTTCGAGGTCATCTTGAGTATCTGGGAGTCGATCACGAAGTCATCTCCTACCCCAATGCTGGCCATAGTTTTATGAGCCAGAATGACGGCGTGCTGGCTTGGTTGGGAGCGAAAGGACCAATGAACGTCGGCTATGACCCAACGGCAGCCGAAGACAGTTGGTCAAGAATGTTGGCCTTCTTTTCTCTTCACCTGAATGACCCCGGAGCCAGCCCGCCTAGTTGAAGAAAGCCCGCAAGGCTAAACCCATCAAGAACAGGTGGCCGAGACCATACAACTGGTATTCCCACTGCTTGATTTGTTGGCGATAGCTATACAAAATTCCCACTGAGGCAAAGGCGACAAACCCGTAAAACTGGTGAATTTGGGTTGTCTCAAACCCCTCGTTTTGTTGGAGGATAACTCCAAAAACGACCTGGATAGCAATGGTTCCCTGAGCGAAGTGAGCCACCCACCACATTTTGGGACGCCGCCAACTCACCTGCCGATGAGAGACCAAGAACCAGACACCAACGATGGCGTTGCTGAAAACCACCACCCAAGCCCAGCCGGTGTGAAGAGAATACAAACTCACCCCGCGAGGGTAGTTTGTCGGCACTGCGTCCAGACAGGAAAACACCCTCGCAAGGGTTCGGCGGCCTCGGCCATAAGATTCTCACGTGCAGTTCCGCCGCTACTACATAACCGAACTGATCGTTTCCGATCGAACTCTGCCTTCCCAAGGGGGCGACCTTGTCGTCGTTCGGCAGGAGAATGCACCAGACCTGGATTGGGAACTGATTCACCGAACGAGCGAACGAGTCACAATCGATCAGCTGCCATATCACCTGCAAATGCGGGGCCCACTGGGGCGGTTTGCTGGCGATGCCATCTTGGTTCGAAGCGACGGTCTCTCCCATGTTTTTCGTGGAAGCGGCGACCTCATCGGCTTCTGCGATCAGCTATTCGACAGCGAATAGCTGATTTCTACGTTGAAGCAGGGAAGGGTTCACAGACCGGGTAGGAGATCAACGGGCGCTGGCCCGCCAGTGCCGGTAATTCCAGGGCAATTGAACCATTCGGTGTCAAAGGCCATCGCAAAAGTGTGTTTGGGCATCAACAAAAAGAAGGAATCGGGCCCAATCTGACTTCGATGAGCGGACATTGCTTGATGCTTCAGATCAATTTGCTGGCTGACATCGATCTGGAAGCTCATGTCCTGTTCCAGGGTGCCGAACTTGTCCATCTCTCGAAGGGCGGGGCGGTCCAGCGCGAGAGCCTTGTCGGTCGCCGGGTCGAGTTCTCCTGCCTCCTGCGCGGCCATCATCATCTTTATCCGATCGCGGTTCATGGTCGATTCATACACATTTGTGACTCCGGCAAGCCTGGCCGCTGCAAGCCCAACGGTATGTACCTTGAGATGATCGGGGTGCCCATACCCCCCATGGTCGTCATAGACAGTCAGGACATCGGTACCCACTCGAGTCAAGATCGAGGCCAGGCGTTGAGCGGCCTCGTAGGGGTCGGCCTGCCAAAAGCACTCCGGATTTTCGTTTTCTGGTTCGCCCATCATGCCCGAATCGACATAGCCAAGCATGATTGGCTCCTCCGCTCCCAGGATTTTGGCCGCCTCTTGAAGTTCAACCATCCGCCGGTCGCCCAAGGACTCGCCCTGGCCGAGTACCCCCGGTTCAGGTTCACCCTGCTCGCCCCGAGTGGCAGTGACTAACACAACCCGATGACCGGCGGCCGAAGCCTTTGCCATCAATCCACCCGTGGCAATCGCCTCATCATCGGGGTGGGCGTGGAAACAAACCAAGGTCGACATCCGCTCAGCTTAGGGCAAGGACCAGCCAACATTTACTCATGGTGAGTCCGACGATAGAGAAGGATCCCTGGCCGATCCAGCGGTCTGATTCGGCTCGAACCCGACCACAGACTGCGAAGCCACCAGTTGGCGCACCCGGTTCTTGGCTTCATCCAGATCTGCAACCGATCGTTCGATTGCCCCATTTGGGTGGCAGAAAACGAACAGGCAATCAACCACTTCTAGTCCGGTCGATTCCTCCAGTGCTACCGCGTATGACGCCCCCTGCAGCTCATAGGCCGCCAACTTCTGGTCGATCTCTGCCTCTGTTTGAGCCGAGTCGGTTTTGTAGTCAACAACAACAAGCCCATCTTGGGTTTCGATCAGGAGGTCCACATACCCTTCAATCATGGTGCCACCAACGGGGGCCGCAACATAAACCTCCTTATGAGCCCTGTTGTTGATGGCCAGATCTACAGCATTGGAGGCCAGGGCGGAACGAACCAACCCCGAGACGGTGTCAACAAGTTCAGGAATCAGTTCGAGCTCGGATTGGCGCTCGACCAGCGGGCCAATATCCCCCGGGTTGGCCAAGTCCAGGTTCTCCAGGGTGTTGTGCACCGCTCGACCAATAGCGGTCCCGGCCCGGCCCCTGCGTCGCACGATGGACTTTCCTTCGTTGTCAGCATCGGCCACGTCTTGCTCAGCCCGGTCTGCATCAACCAATTGCGTCGCTCCAGCGGCCAAAAGCGAGGCCACCGCCGTTGCCGAGAGAACCCTCCGTGCTATGGCTGGCTCGACGGCCGCCCTACGAGCGCTTTCCCACGCGGCCTCAGCCGCTATTTCTGTGGCCACTTGCTTTTCTGTGGCCACTTGTTCCTCTGTGGCCACTTGTTCCTCCAGACCCGCACTATCCTCGCCCAGTACAGCCTCGTTCAACCCTGTAAACAAGGCCGGTTCATCCCCATCTGCATCTCGCACTTTCCGGGGTCCGGGCCCGCCATCGTCCGAACGGTTGAAGGACCGGACAAGCCCTGGGTTGTCTTGGCAGAACCGCGCGATCCGAGAGGCGTAGGTCTTTGCCTTACCCAGTTGGCCAGTGGCCTTAGATATCTCTGACTTGTGATGGACCGAGACCACCAGGTGATCCCTAGCCCTGGTGGCAGCCACGTACAACAACCGCATCTTTTCGTGCTGATCCATGGCTTCCTCCAACGCCGCTCGGGCGCCATGACCAGCGCTGGATATCCCCTTGCGAATCCGGACCTCCGGCTCGTCATTGGAATCCATGATGACGCTCACCCCCGGCCGTGGTCGAGCCGACATTTCGGTGGTCATACCGGACAAGATGGTGATTGGGAACTCCAGCCCCTTGGCCCCATGCACGGTTGAAATACGAACCGCGTCCTCATCGGTTTCCGGGAGTAGAGGTTCGTGGACCCGAAAGCCGTCGGCGCTTTGGAGTCGTGCCCAATCAATAAAGTCTCGAATGCTGGTTCCAACCTGTTCTTCGAACAAGCGTGCCTGATCCAACAGGAACCGCAAGCGGCGCCAAACCTCGGCCGGACGCTGCTGCCCAAAGGCCAGCAAATGGGCTTCTCGGTCTTCCAGGATCTGGCCCAGCAAGCCAGCGGGCCCGTTCCACCAGCGCTGCAGCCAGAGTTGACGCAGGTGTCCAAGCGCCTGAATAACCAGGTGTTCCTGGTGGAGGATGCCGTGGTCTGCTGGCCGTATATTCCATCGACCCCCGGCCTGGCGGAACTCGAACAAATCGATATCGGAGCATCCATAGAGCGGTGAACGCAGAGCCGCCACCAGGCTGAGGGTGTCGGTAGGGTCGTCAACGGCCTGCAAAACCGCAAGCACGTCTCGCACCTCTTGTGTGTCATAGACCAGTGTGCCCGTAGTTAGGCGGTAAGGCAGATCCTGACTTTCTAGGGAGGAGCGAAGGTATGGAAGGGAGGTGCGGGTCGGAATCAAGATGGTGATGTCGCTGAGACGGGCTTGTCTCCACTGAGGGTTCCCTTCATCGTCATCTGCCACGCCAATTGGCCACTGGTGTGGCTCGCTCCGGATGGCCGCAACCAAACTGGCGACGTCGTTGGCCTCAAGCTCCCTCAGTTCACCCGCCTTGACCTTGGGATCGGGATGCTGGCCTCCAAGCATGACAGGCCGTTGATCTGCCTTGCCATGAGGCGACCTCCAAGCATGCAAGGGTTCGTACCGGGGCTGAGCTTTGTCAACCTCTTCCGACATGATCTGGGCAAAGAGGCCGTTGATCCATTCGATGATGGGCTCGACCGTGCGGAAGTTGGTTGTGAGCTGGACCGGTTGGGAGCCACGAGTGAAATGGTCGCGAGCCTTCAAGAAGAGTTCAATATCGGCCCGACGAAAACGGTAAATCGACTGTTTGGCGTCTCCGACAAAGAACAAACGCCCCCCGCCAACCTCGTGTTCGTCCCAGCCCCCTGGACTGCCATCGGTTGGATCGGCGGCGATGAGTGACGCCAAGTCGATCTGGATCGGATCGGTGTCCTGAAACTCATCAAGAAGAACGGCCTGATACCGCTGGTGCAAAAGGTGACGAACCTCGGTGTGCGAGCGAAGAACATGACGAGCCAATACCAGCAAGTCGTGAAACTCCAGGCCTCCAGCCTCTTGACGACTCTGCGCCGCGGCAAGAACTTCGGATGCGGTCAAGGCGCTCATCTGACCAATGGCTTGGGACGCAGCGCGCTCGATCACAACGTCAACGGATCCGTTGACTTCTCGAATTGCGTCCTTGGCTTCACGCACTGGGATGGTCCAGTTCTTCGTCGCTCCGCCCGATCCAACCTTCCATCTACTGGCCTCGTTCTTCGCCCTTAGTACCAAAGCGCGAAGTTTGCGATGTTGGTCGCTCATCGAGACAACTGCGCCCATCGATGGCAGCAGATTGGTTTGGAGATGGAGGCTCAATTTGTCTTGCGGGTCGGTGCAGAACTCCAGAAGTGAGGACAGTTTGTTTACGGACCGGTCGAAGGCAGTAAAATCCAACTCTTCCAGCGGTCCGACATCGGTGGAGGCCAGACCTATCAGCCGATCCCAGTTCTGATTGAAGATGGCGGCCACATTCTTGAACGAGGCCTGACCCTGATATTTGGGTGACAGTGCGATATCGAGAAGGGACAGCCG
>JAJRXF010000125.1 GCA_024276425.1 Actinomycetes bacterium
GGCAACACCATACGGCAAGTCGATGCGAATCGGTACCTTCGCTGCCGTGGCCCTTGATGTCATGGGGCGACTCCACACAGATCCGGTTGACGGATCCAGCTATCGAACTCATGCTTGGTATTGGCTCCGCAGCGTGAAACCCCTGTCTGTCAGGGTGAAGTGAGACACCGTACATAACGGTGCCAACACCCCTCAGGGCGAGAAACGGAACACCAGAAATGACTTTAACAACCCCAGAACTGAATGGCCGCGCCCACAATAGGCACATGGACAACAACGACCCGGCCCCGAAACCAAAACGCCGCACCTTCACCAAAGCCCAAAAACAAGCCCACCTCGACGCCTACAACGCCCTACCCACAGGCGAGGAACGAGGCGCATACCTACGCCGTGAAGGCCTGTATGCCTCACACCTATCAGAGTGGCGCAAACAAACAGCCAGGACAAAGGCGACCGACTCCAAAGCCAAAGACCGCCGACGGGCCAAGCGCACACCTGAACAGGCCGAACTCGAACGCCTCCGCCGACGCAACACCCGGTTAGAAACCGAACTTGAACACACCAAAGCAGCGTTGGAGATCACGGGAAAAGTGCACGCGCTCTTGGAGTCCATCTCCGAGAGCGCGGATACCGAACCGAAGTCGACGAAGTGATCGACAACCACTTCGATGCTCTCGCCGAGCAGACCTGTGTCCGCCGTGCCGCCCAACTACTGGGCCGTTCGCGTGCCACTCACTACCGACGCAAACAGCCACCTCGACACGGCCCTCCAGCCCCCAGACCTACACCCGTGAACGCCCTCACCACCCCCGAACGCAAGCACGTCCTCAGCGTGTTGCGGTCTGAGGAGTACTGCGATCTCGCTCCTGCACAAATCTGGGCTCGTTTGCTGGATGACGGCATCTACCTGTGCTCAATCTCCACGATGTACCGCTTGCTGGTCGAGGCCGGGGAGTGTCGTGAACGGCGACGCCAACGCACCCACCCGGCGAAGAAGAAACCCGAGCTAATCGCCCGTAAACCGAACCAGGTTTGGTCATGGGATATCACCAAATTGCGTGGTCCGACCCGCGGTGTCTACTACGAACTTTATGTCATCATCGACATCTATTCTCGTTACGTGATCGACTGGATTGTGGCCCCGGCTGAGACTGGTGAACTGGCCAAAGAGTTCATCGACACCGCTATCAGGGGTCAGGGCGTTGGACATGACCAGTTGACGTTGCACGCGGATCGGGGCACGTCGATGACATCAAAACCAGTCGCTCAGCTTCTGGTTGATCTTGGTGTCGCTCGTTCACACTCGCGTCCTCATGTGAGCAACGACAACCCCTACAGCGAGGCCGCGTTCAAGACTCTCAAGTACTGCCCGGCGTTCCCAGGCAACTTCGGTTCGATCCAGGACGCCCGGGTGTTTTGTGAATTGTTCTTCGCTTATTACAACCATGAGCACCGTCATTCAGGGATCGGGCTTCATACCCCGGCATCGGTGCATTACGGCACTGCTGGGGAGATCCGCGCTGGGCGTGTTCGCACGCTTGACGCTGCTTATGTGGCGAACCCGGGCAGGTTTCGTGGTCGTCGGCCTTCACCACCAGTGTTGCCGAGGGTTGCTTGGATCAATGACCCATCCAGGGAAGCGCTCATACAAAACAGTTGACCATTAATGTCTCAAAATCCTTGACAGGCTCCGAACGCCTGTGGCGCCTGCATGGGCTCCGAGTCCCGAGGAGACGCCGCAAGAAACGCCTGACCGGGATCGGTGCCAACGTTGGGGCAATGTGCCCTATCCGTCCGAACGTGTTGTGGGCCCTTGATTTCCAGTTCGACACCACCGAAGACGGCAGGACCATCAAAATGTTGAATGTGATTGATGAATACACCCGAGAGTGCTTGGCGATCGAAGTCGCCCGGTCAATTGATGCTGACGGTGTCGTCAATGTCCTTGACCGGCTCGCTGCACTGCATGGCCCACCGGCGTATCTGAGGTTCGACAATGGCGGTGAGTTCGTTGCTCAGGCTGTGGCTGACTGGGCCAAGTTCAACACGGTCGAATCGATTTTCATTGACCCAGGATCACCATGGCAGAACGCGTGGACGAGTCTTTCAACGGCCGGCTACGTGATGAGCTGTTGAATATGTGGCGTTTCGATAGTCTCCTTGAAGCCCAAGTGATCATTGAGGATCACCGGGTCGATTACAATCTGAATAGGCCTCATACTGCTCATGGTGATCTCACTCCTGCTGAGTTCGCTGCGAAGTGGAGGCAGGATCATCAACCCCTAGTCGCATAGCAACTGGCACATCTACCGGGTCCCTCTCAGGACCGCACAACTGTTGGACCATTCTCAGGGGCTCAGCTCA
>JAJRXF010000126.1 GCA_024276425.1 Actinomycetes bacterium
CGGTTCCTCAGGCCCCATTCCTCGCTCGCGGTTCCTCAGGCCCCATTCCTCGCTCGCGGTTCCTCAGGCCCCATTCCTCAGGCGCTGGGCCTGTCCTCATCGGCCATCCCGCCTTCGGGTTCCTCCCGATCGGCTTCGGTACGCGCTCAGCGACCATTTGGTGGTCGTTGAGCGCGCGAGGAACCAAGCGCCACGCGCCTGGCTCGTCGGGCGACACACTAACGTCGAGGGCCCCGAGAGATTTCGCTGTCCAACGGCTCGACCACCGCCCTCCTTCGGTGATCAAATACCAAGCTCGTCCGTTCATCCACCACCCCCGGAAGCGAGGCAATATTGTCAATGACAATCCGTTGCAATCGACTGGTATCGGGCACCGCGAGGTGGACCAGCACATCCTCTTGACCAGACATGAGGTGCACGGCAATGGTTTCGGGCAGGGCCCAGACTTGTTCGATGAAGTCATCCAGAATCTCCCGGGTCTTGGGCTGAACCTTCACCGCTACCAGTGCCTGGATTGGACGGTTTAGTGCCACCAGATCAACCTCGGCGTGGTATCCCTGAATCACCCCACTTCGCTCCAATTCTCGTATGCGGTCCAGGGTGGTTGAAGGAGCCAACCCGACCGAGGAAGCGACGGCCCGATTTGTTTGCCGTGCATCTGACTGAAGCTCAGCCAGAATTACCCGGTCACTCCGATCAAGATTCGGCATAAGTATCCCTTTTTCGTTCATCGTTCGAATGCATTGAGTTTATGCCGTGCTAGTGGCAGTGTCGATAGTCACAGCATCTCCAAACTCCCAACCACCGCTCCCTCAAGGACCACCCGTGACTGACACTGGCTACCGAATCAGCGATCGCTACACCAAGCCCTCCGGGAACGTCTTCCTCACCGGAGTCCAAGCCCTGGCCCGTATCCCGATCCAACAACTCTGGGCCGATCGGGCCGCTGGCTTGAATACTGCCGCTTTCATCTCGGGCTATCAGGGCTCCCCCCTCGGCGGGTTCGACCAGGAAGTGATGCGAGCCTCCAAACTTGTGCCTGACCTTCCAATCGTGTGCCAACCCGCCGTCAACGAAGAAATCGGCGCCACCTCGGTCATGGGAAGCCAACTGGCTAGCGAACAGCCCGACTGCCAATACGACGGCATACTTGGCCTCTGGTACGGCAAGGCACCAGGTCTTGACCGGGCCGGAGACGCACTGCGACACGCCGTGTTCGCCGGCACATCTCACCATGGAGGCGCCATTGCCCTCGTTGGAGACGACCCCGCGGCAAAAAGCTCGACCCTTCCTTCAAGTTCGGATGCCACCCTGGTCGACCTCCACATGCCCCTGCTCTATCCCGGAGATGTGCAAGAAGTCCTCGACCTTGGACGCCACGCCGTGGCCATGAGCCGGGCCGCCGGGGTCTGGACCTCACTGAAGATCGTGGCCTCGGTTGCTGACGGTTCGGGAACAGTCGAACTAGACTCCGATCGAGCCCAGCCAACGGTGGAAACCATTACCGTGGACGGTCAGCCCTACATCCACCACCCGAGCGGCCAGCTCCTTACCCCGTACACCCTGGATCTTGAGCGGGAGTTCCGAGAGGTCCGCTCCGAACTGGTCCTTCGTTACGCGGTCGAGAACAAGCTCAACCACATCACCGCCAATCCGGCCGACCCCTGGATTGGCATTATCTCTTCTGGCTACACCTACCACGAACTCCTCGAGGCCCTGCGCCGCCTGGGGCTCACCACCATCAAGGAGATAGAGGCGGTTGGAATCCGTCTGGTCCAAATGGCTATGCCCATCCCCTTCGACAAGGCCAGGATGCGAACGTTGGCCCAAGGGCTGGACGAAATCATCATTGTCGAAGAGAAAAACCCGACCCTGGAATGGCTAGTCAAGGACGCCCTCTACGGCGGCCCCAACCAGCCCCTCATTCTAGGCAAACAGCACCCCGATGGCCGAACCCTGATGCGCAGCTACGGCATCCTCGACGCCGATGCAATGGTGGCTGGACTGCGCGAACGCCTCTCCACCCGAATCGGCCAACGCCTCGCTCCTCCACCAAAACCCGAGCGGACCAAAACTCTCATCCCCCTCCAAACCAAACGCAGCCCCTACTTTTGCTCGGGGTGCCCCCACAACTGGGGAACGAAAAATCCCGAAGGCAGCCTGATTGGAGCCGGCATTGGTTGCCACACCATGATCATGCTCATGGATGAAGAAAAGGTGGGCAACATAGCCGGTCTCACCGCCATGGGAGGCGAGGGAGCCCAATGGATTGGCATGTCCCCCTTTCTTAGCCGGGAGCACTTCATCCAAAATCTTGGCGACGGCACCTTCTTCCATTCCGGCCAACTCGCCATTCAGGCCGCTATTGCCGCCAACGTCAACATCACCTACAAGCTGCTCTACAACGCCACCGTTGCCATGACCGGAGGCCAAGACGCTATTGGTGGAGTTGGTGTTCCCGAGATTGCCACCATCCTTCTGGCCCATGGGGCCAAGGAGGTTCGCATCACCACCGACGATGTCAACGCCTACAAGGGCGTCGATCTGCCAGAGGGCCCCAACGGTAGAATCAAGGTTTGGGATCGGAGCCGCATCGTTGAGGCTCAAGAGGAATTTGCCAACGTTGAAGGCGTAACAATCATCATCCACGATCAAGCCTGCGCCGCCCAAAACCGACGACTGCGCAAACGTTCCAAACTGGTCACCCCAACCCAACGTGTGGTCATCAACCATCGCATATGTGAGGCCTGCGGCGACTGCGGCGAAGTTTCTAACTGCCTCTCAGTCCAACCAATCGAAACCCCGCTCGGCCTCAAAACCACCATTGATCAAAACACCTGCAACCTCGACTACTCCTGCCTTGGCGGGGACTGCCCCAGCTTTATGACCGTCGAACCCGGCGAGTCAGGCACCGTCGGACCAGCCTCTCCGTCAGAGGCCAAGCTTGCCGCGGAGTCCATCAAGCTGCCTGACCCGCCAACAACCAACCCTGAGGAGATGAGTCTGCGAATGGCTGGTATCGGCGGCACCGGCGTTGTCACCGTGGCGCAGATTCTGTCCACTGCGGCCATGCTCGATGGTTGGCACGTCCGGGGCCTCGACCAGACCGGCCTCTCCCAGAAGGCGGGGCCGGTGGTGAGCGACATTCGACTGTCCCGGTCCGAAGCCCCAGCATCCAACCTCATCGGTGAGGGCGAAGCAGACGCCATCTTAGCCTTCGATCTCCTAGTCGGAACCGACGACAAAACTCTCTCCGTCGCCTCGACGGATCGCACCAGCTTTATTGGCTCCTCAACCCCAACTCCAACCGGCTCCATGGTGGGCCATCCCGAGATGGAGTACCCGACAATCGAAACTTTGATCGGTCGAGTCGCCGCAACCACCGGTAGCGACCGGAATCGATTTGTTGACAGCGGCGCCATCACCGAAGGCATCCTTGGCAACCGGGCCGCCGCCAACGTGTTCATGCTCGGGGTTGGCGTCCAAGCTGGCATGTTGCCCGTCTCACCGGAGGCAATGGCCCAGGCCATCGAGCTAAACGGTGTGGCCATTGAGGCAAATCTGGCCGCCTTTGATTGGGGCCGGCGCTGGATTGTTGATCCCGGCGGGGTCATGGCCGCAGCCGAACTCGCCACGGACGCCCGGCCCACAACCAGCACCAGCCCGGTAAACGTTACCGTGGCTCCCCTGCCAACCCTTTTGGCCAACCGGCTCGAGCGTCTCACCTCGGACCACCAACTTGGCGACCTCAGCTCCCTTCTCGAAATGCTGACCTCTGACCTGGTGGACTACCAAGATGCCGACTACGCCGATGGGTTCCTCGACCTCATATCGCTGGCCCTAGCGGCCAAGAACCGAGCATACGGTGATGGATCGGCCAAGGGTCGCGACCTAGTAGAGAGCGTGGCAAGAGGGTTTCACAAGTTGCTCGCCTACAAAGACGAATACGAAGTAGCCCGCTTGCTTTTGCTGCCCGAGTCAACCGCCGGAGCCGAGGCGGTCGTTGGGACGGGAGCCAAGATCACCTGGAAACTGGACCCCCCAATGCTGAAGGCGCTGGGACCGGTAGCCAAGCTGCGATTGCTTGCTCGCGGTGGCTCTGGATCGGCCAGCACAAAAATTTCGGTTCCGGCCAAGTTCGGGACCCCGGTTATGCGGGGACTGCTCAAGATGAGGCATCTCCGGGGATCCGCCAAAGATCCTTTTGGCCGGGCCGAAGTGAGGAAGGTCGAACGGGCCCTGATCGTGGAGTATCGAGAAGCCTTACAAACCATCCTCCCCCTCGTGACCGACCACAACATCAACGAAGCAATCTCGATATCCGCCCTAGCCATGGATGTTCGCGGATTTGAGGACATCAAACTGGAGCGGGCCGCCATCATGCGGCGAGCCCTCGCCAAGAAGACCGCAAACTTTACCGCCAGCTAAGTGTGCCTAGACCAGCTTCGAAGCGAGTCCAAGCAAAGCGCTAGTTATTCTCAACTTCGATGCCACCAGTAACCACGGCATCCTGGAAGCCGCTGACCATGCTCCCTCCGGAAGCCTGCGGCGCCTCAACATAGGAGAAGGGTCCATCGCTTACGGTGCCCGACGGCTCCCCCTCAACCTCCATGCCTTCAGCAAGGTAGCGACCGGCCCCGACCAAGCCCAGCGAATCGTCCTCATAGCGAGCTAAAAGTCCGTCAGCCGCGAACCGCTCCAGGCTGGAACAAGAACCGCCCTCGCCTCCATCTGCCAAGCTGACAAAGAGGCAGATTTCACCATCCTCCAATGATGACGCAAGTAACCAGAATCGAACTCCGCCAGGAGTTTGGCCAATGAAGCGACTCTTGGCCACGGGGTTGTCCCCAATACCCTCGAACCCTTCCGGAAGGAGATCCTCTTCCGTCGGCGATTGCTCGAACACAACAGGAAACGAGATCGAGTCGTCAATAATCAAGGGCCGAATCGCTCCATAAGCCCGCCAGGCGATATACCCAAGGACCACCGCCATCACGACATTCGAGACGAATTCACCAATGGCAAAGCGGGGCTCTTCCGCCGCCAGTCGCTCCTCTACTTCCAGATCTTCCACCAACGCCTCCGCTCAAATCGCCCACCATTGTGGCACACCGACCCCCAATCTCCGACACCCTTCGAATTTGCGGTCAATGCTCGGCACCAAGGGCAGAATCTTCAACCCGAAACTCGGTGGCGGCTTCGAGGCTGATCCAGCGTTAGATTGGAGCGGTGCCCGTTGGTCGATTTGCCCCCAGCCCCACCGGCCGCCTCCATATGGGGAACCTAAGAACAGCCCTGGTTGCATGGCTGTTCGCCCGCTCGAGCAACGACCCCTTTCTTCTACGTTTCGAAGATCTTGATCTTGCCCTGGTTGCTGAGGAGCACTACCAAACTCAGGAGCTTGATCTGAATGCCCTCGGTCTGGGCTGGGACGGTGAGTCTCTCCGCCAAAGTCATCGCACAGAATTGTATCGAGATGCCATCGCCGACCTTCGACGGGCCGGGATGACCTACCAGTGCTTCTGTTCCCGACGCGACATTCGGGAGGCCAGTGAGGCTCCCAACGGCGACCCACGCCACATGGCCCATGTAGCCGGATTCTCCCCCTACCCCGGAACCTGTCGACAACTCACTCAACGCGAGCGGGCGACCAAACTTGCCTCTGGGCGGCCTCCCGCCACCCGAGTTCGAGCCAGCGAGAAGTTCTATCGTTTCGAGGACCTACTCTGCGGGACCCATTCGGGACCCGTCGATGATTTTGTAATCGAACGCAACGACGGCACCCCGGCCTACAACCTGGCCGTCGTACTTGACGACGGACTCCAGGGAGTCGAGATGGTGGTTCGAGGAGACGATTTGTTGCCCTCTACTTTGCGGCATCTTTTCATGGCCGAACAACTCGGCGTCACGATCCCCGCCTACGCCCACGTCCCCCTCGTCCTGGCCCCCTCGGGCAAACGACTGGCTAAGAGAGACGGGGCCGTGACTCTGGAAGACCGTTTGGCTCTTGGCGAGACCGCGGCCGACGTACTGACCATGCTGGCCGCTTCGCTCGATTTGGCCGACCCCAACGAGACAGTGACCCTCGACTCCCTGCTGGATCGCTTCGACCCTTCCCTGCTTCCCCTCCATCCATACACCCTCGAGGATAACTATCTAGGCGGCGCCGTAACCCCAGATCCCGGGCACCAGAACTAGAATTTGGCCCACTCATCAGGCTCAACCCCAAGCTTGGCCATACGCTCCGCCGCCCAGACTGGGGGCTCCATTTCCTCACCAGCCAATGCTCTTTTGGTCATGTCAGCATCCTCGTCCCACATATGGCAGGTGTTGATGTTGAACACCATCGCTTGACGTCGAGCCTCCATCTGCTCTTCCTCGGTCGCAGACTCACTCGTTGAGCCCGCCAGCCCATCGATGGCAACCTCCACTCCCTCCCGACCATTCATCATTCGCATCGACCAGATGGACTGAACCGCGGCGGGGGCCATGGCCTGCAGGAGGGCTCCAATATGGGTACATCCGAGCGAGCCACCAAACAAGGTCTTGACCTGACGAGAGAAGCCGCGGGCAATTGACAGGCCGATCAATTGTTTGTAGGTCCCTTCGATATCGGTGCATTCGCGGTGGGGGGTGACGTCCATGACCACCTCGACATCGGTGATCTTTAAGGTCGGGAATTCCAGAACAAGGTCGACCACCATGTGATGGACGGGTAGTGGCTCAGGATCTTCGGGAAAGTACAAGCCAGGTGGTTTGAGGTCAGACACGACTCCCCGCAGTCGCATCGAGGTTGTTGACTCACGGTAGGTCCTGACTGTGTAGGACCGTTCGTGAATGAGTTGACCATCGGGTTCTGGGGGCAAATCCATTTGGGAGATCGAACCCTACTTTGAGTGCCAAAGCAAACTGATGTGACCAGGCCAACCGTTCCGGAGCATCACCATCAGATGATTTCCCCTCACCCCTTAGCTAAAACAACAGCTCAGAGATCGAATAGATGACCAGCCCGGCCAGGCCACCAACTATCGTTCCGTTGATTCGGATGAACTGAAGATCTCGGCCGACTTGCAGCTCTAGTCGATCACTGGTTTCGTCACCATCCCACCGCTGAACGGTTGAAGCAATGAGCTCGACTACCTCGTCGCGAAACTGCTCGGCCACATAGCCGATGGCGTCGACGATCCAGACATCCAACTTCTTCTGGAGTTCTGGATCCGCCTCGATGCTACGACCACCCTCAACCAGCGAGTCCTGGACCTTGACCCGAAGTGGCGAGTTCGGGTTTTCGGTCGCTTCGAAGAGACCCGACTTCGTGCGTTGCCACAAGGACTCCGACCAGGCTCGGAACTCGGGGTGAGCCAAGAGTTCGTCTTTGAGTTTGGTCGCTCTCGCTTCTAGTTCGGGATCGGTCTTTAGTCGCTCGGACAACACCCTTGTTCGTTCGTCTAACTGGATCCGCAAGGGATGATTCCGTTGTTTTCCGACCTCACCCAAGAACTGGGACACGCCAGCATAGATTTTCTGGAACACCACATCGTCGACCGGTTCAGGCACCCACCAGGGTGACTCCTCCGACATCCGTTGGCGGAATGTTCGTTGGTTGTCGTCAAGGAAGGATGCAATGCCCGTCAGAGTGGACTCCACCAGAGCGTGATGATGATCGCCTTCCATCGCCAAATCGATGGCTCGCCCCACCAGAGGAGTAATGGCCAAGGAGCGAACACGCTGTTCCACCACCTGATCAAGGCCTTGCTGAACTTTTTCGTCCTGGAGAATTTCGGTGATCCCCCGGACCACCGCCGCGCTCTGATCACCAACTACCGCGGCATTCTCTGGGCTCGCCAGCCACTGACCGACCCGAAGGCCCAGGTTAGCGCTCTCTAGCCGTTCGCTGATCACGTCCCTCGTAAGGAAATTGTCACGAACAAACTCGCCAAGGCCGTCGCCGATCTGATCCTTGCGTTTCTTGATAATGGCCGTATGAGGGATGGGAATCCCAAGGGGATGCCGGAACAATGCGGTGACGGCGAACCAATCGGCCAGGGCCCCAATCATGGCCGCCTCGGCAAAGGCCCTGATGTAGCCCACCCAGCGGTGATCGCCCTCCTGCCACCGAGCCAGAAGGAACACAACGGCGGCAAAAACCAGCAATCCGCCGGCAATTCGTTTCATCTTCGCTAGGTCGTGACGCCGTTCGGCGTCGGTCGTTCCTAGCCGATCAGAGTCACTCATGTCGCCCGATCCGCCTAGAGCTTGGCGAACAGTCGCTTGGCTTGCTCGGCCGCCTTGGCTCGAACCTCGTCCTCATCCACCAGGGTGGCCACCCCGTTGTCCAACACCTTTTTGCCATCAATCGTGATGTCGATGGGGTGAAGACCAGTGGTGTAAGCCAGGTGCCACGGATCCATGGTCGGATAGCTCCACGTAACTGTGTCTGACTCGGCCTCAGGCACCAACATCCATCCATTCTCTAGCCAGTTCCATGGGGTCTGCGGGGTGGCGGTAACGTTGACTTCACGAAGTTTGACGAAGGCCAACCGGAACTCGTCCAACATGTCGGCCCCAATGCCATCGGTCCCAAGGACGATCCTGGCCCCGAAACGCTTCGGGTCGGCGTAGCCGACCGAGTTGTTCATGTTAGATCGCGGGTTGTGGGCCATCATGCCCTCAAACTTGAGTCCATCCGGAAGGTGGACGCCGTGGACTAACAGCCAGTTCTCCTTCGAGCGTCGAGCCAGCGCCGCCCCCGACCCCGCATCGGTGAATCCCTCCGCCACATGCACGTGTACGCCAACATCAAGATCGGTGGCCAATCCGGCGGCAGAATCCAACGTCGAGGCCTCACAGGTGAAGGCCGCGTGGAGGCCAACCATGCCTCGCCCACCTTCCTTGATGAAGCGCTCGTTCTCCTTCAGTCCGGCTGCCGCCCCCTCCGGTCCGTGACGGTCGGTGATCCCGTAGGAACAAATCACCCTCACACCAACCTCGGCGCAGGCATCGGCGATCACGCTCAGGCTGCCCTCGATGGCCTTGGGAGATTCATGATGGTCAACAATGCCAGTCGTTCCCGACTTCAAGGCCTCCAGCGCCCCGAGCTTGGCCGACCACTCCAGCATCTCCAGATCCAGTGCAGTATCAAGCCGCCACCAGACCTGCTCGAGAATCTCCAGGAATGTGGTCGGGGTCTTGGGAGGAGGCGGCATGCCCCGAGCCAACGCCGAATACAAATGGTGGTGACTACAAACGAGTCCGGGTGTGGTGCCAGCGATCATTGTTTGAACTTAGCCCAGTAGCTCTGCGGCGAAGCGAACAAGTTCGACGGGACCAGACAACATGAGGGTGGTAACCACCGACTCCTCCCACATCGCCAACTCGTCACGAATCTTGTCCGGTGGCCCGATCAACCCAATCGACTCCACCATCTCGGTCTTAACCGCAGCAATGGCATCGGACTTGTGACCATCCAAATACAGCCCTTGAATCCGTTCGCATTCCTCTTCGTATCCCATGCGGACAAAAACGTCGTAGTGGAAATTCTTGCCTTTGGCCCCCATGCCACCGATGTAGAGGGCCAACATTGGCCGCATGAAGTCCGCACAGGCATCAAGATCATCCCCGGGGATCATCGAAACCACGGCCGGAACCTCAAAGCCAGCGAGGCTGTCTCGACGTTCCGACGCCGCCACACCATTGGCCAGAGCCTCAGCGTAGAACTGGTTGTCCTTGGGGGCGAAAAACAAGGGCAGCCAGCCATCGGCAATTTCGGCCGCTAGCGCGACGTTCTTTGGACCCTCGGCCGCCAGATAAATCGGGATGTCATTCCGGTAGGGATGAACGGTCGACTTGAGTGGCTTACCGAGGCCGGTACCTCCAGCCAAGGGAATTTGATAGTGCTTACCGGAAAACTCCACCGGCTTGTCCCGGGCAAAGACCTGGCGGACGATGTCAATGAACTCGCGGGTCCGAGCCAAGGGCCTGGGATAGGGCTGGCCGTACCAGCCCTCAACCACCTGGGGCCCCGAGACACCAAGACCCAAGATGAATCGGCCTTCACAAAGATGGTCCAAGGTGAGTGCGGCCATTGCCGTCGCCGCCGGGGTGCGGGCCGACATTTGGGCGATTCCGGTTCCCAGCTTGATGTTGGATGTTTGTGACCCCCACCAGGCCAAAGGAGTGAAGGCATCCGACCCGTAGGCCTCGGCCGCCCACAGTGACTCATACCCGAGCCGCTCAGCCTCGGCAATAGCCTCCATCGCCCCGGGCGGTGGGCCAGCCGACCAGTACCCAGTGTTGTAGCCAAGTTTGAGTGGGGATGGCATGGTGAGGAACTCCTGTTGCGGATACTGAGGTTCGGCTGAATCTATTTGACGAGTGTCTATCGGCCACCGCGGATGGGTAGACCGTCTACGCCATCCAGAATCGACGTCAAGGTTTCGACCTCGTCCACGACCTCAGACTTGGCCCCCATCACCACCGACTGGTTGTCACCACCAATCAAGAAGGCGGGGCCGGTTGCATCGTCAAATCGATGCTGGGTCAGGAACAGCTTGGACTTGATTTGGGCGGGATCACCATCTTCGGGACAGAAGGTAAGGCAGTTCCCACATTCGTTACACGACTCGCCCAGGACCACATACTCCCAGCGACTGCCCTCAATCGGGCTTGGCAACTTCAAGAAAGCATCGTTGGGGCAAACGGTCACACAGAAGTTGCACGCAACACAGCCCCACTGCTCCAGCTTGTGATCGACCGAGCGGGGCAGTTTCGAGTTACCTTCACGGGTGTATGCCCCATTGGTTTCGGGCGAATAGAGGGTCGCAACATAGCGCTCCACCGCTCCCTCACCGTTGGAGGCAACAAGGCTGGCCAGATCATCGACCTCAGCGGCTTTCATGGCGGCGGCTAGCTTCTTGAGCATGGGGACGAGGCGGCCATATCCACCGGGCTTGAGCAGGTCGCTACAGATGGTTACCGGTACCAGCCCGAGACCAACCGATGCCGCCAGATTGTCGCGGTTGATACCCGCCGACCACGACACCTGGATCGGGGCGTCGGTGTTGGCATCAACCCGGAGCTTGCCTGGCAAGGCGCGATGAAGCTCGGCCAGTAAAGTCATGGCCAACACGTGGAGCGGCGGTCCAGACATATACATGGACTCTTCTGGCATGAAGCCTCGGTGATTGTCCAGGATTAGCGTGTTCGTCAGCTTGATTCCGAACTCCTTGCCGTGATCCTGGGCGAAGGCCAAGAGATCGTTGATGAGTTCGATTGCTCGATCAAACTGCAGGTCGTCCTTGAATGCCTGAGGCTGGAGCTGCAGCTCGGTGTACCCCAACGTGTCGTGCAAGATCGACTTCACTCGATCATGGCCAAGCAAGGTGGGGTTGAGTTTGACGATGACGTTCAGGCCATGGTCAGAGATCAGATGTTTGGTAATGAGCTCGATCTGCTCGGGTGGGCAGCCATGAAAGGTCGAAAGCGTCAAGGTATCCGAAAGTTGCGTACGGAACTCATAGTCTTTGAACTGAGCCCATTCCCCGGTGAGTTCGGATCGCAACCGATCGACGATCTTGGTGCCATCCATCATCGAGGCAATGAAGTTGGCCACCTTCTCCGTACTGATTCCCTCCAGGTCATAGCCGACCGATAAATCGAAGACGTGAGCACCAGGGTTGGTTCCAATATGTTCACCAAGCGGCTCCCACTGGCTCAAGATCTCGATGATCATTGATGCCTTTACGTACTCATCAATTGACTCGGGAACCTTGAGTTCCTGGCTCCACTCGATGTTGTAGCCAATGGTCTCCATGTCAATGCAGGGCCGACCAATGACCAGATCGTCCAACACCTGAACCGTTTTGAGTTCGAACAGCCTTGCTCCCCCCAGCCAGGCCAACACGATGTTCTGCGCCAACTGGGTATGGGGGCCCGCGGCCGGGCCAATCGGGGTGGCGATGGTGTGGCCGAGAAACTTCGTTGCGATATCTGGCCCAGCTTCCACGTTGTAGATTCGGGCCGAGGGCAGATCAAAGATCCGCTGGCGCGACGTCCACTCCCGTTGAATTCGGTCGAGGAGATCGCCCAGTGGGGTCGGCGTTAACGGCTCCTCTTCGACCTTGGCTGGGTTCTCTTGTGTGACAGCTGCATCATCGGGCGTTGACACGACCGGCCTCCTTCAGCTTGGCCCGAACCCGGGTTGGGGTCAGGGGGAATTCATCGAACCAGACTCCGGTGGCGTCGTGGAGCGCGGCCACGACCGCCGGAGCGTATGGAATTAGTGGCATCTCAGCCATACCTCGGACACCAAAGGGCCCGCGGGGATCTGGGATTTCCAACAGCACGGTCCGAACCTGTTGTGGAACATCACCGATACCGGGAATCAGATAGCCGCTCAGTCGGGGGTTCTTGACTCGTCCATCCTCGACAATCAGATTTTCCGAGAGGGCATAGCCGTGGGCTTGGATAATGGCGCCCTCTACCTGCCCGATGACGAGGTCGTGGTTGATCACACGCCCCACATCAATGGAGCAGACAACATCATGGACCGTGATGTGACCGGTCTCGGTATCGACGCTGAGATCAACGGACTCGGCCACATAACCGTAGGAAAAGTTGGGTTGGGTCGGCGCACCGTCTGGGTCGATGGCCTCGGTCGGCGGTGGGGTGTAGCGGAAGTCACCAACGGCTGGGCGGTCGCCCTCCCGCCAGGCCTTGTCTGCTTCCTCGGCCGCTCCCAAGATGGCGTTTCCCGACATCCAGCTCAAACGGGATGCCGAGGCTGATCCGGAGTCACCAGTGGTGGCGGTATCGGAGAACGTTGGTGCAAAGTCGGCGAAGTCAACACCGGTTGCCTCCGCCGCCATCTGGACAAATGCGGTATGGGCCCCTTGTCCGACGTCGGCTCCCGCCAGGTAGACCTCGGCCCGACTTGGTCGGGTGTCTCCGGCTTCTCCGTGCAACTCGATTTTGGCCTCAGAAAGTTCCGGGAACCCAAAGGAGAACCCAATGTTCTTGTAGGCACAGGCCATGCCCCGGCCCCGAAGAACATGTTCGGACGATGCTGGTAGCGAGGCGAAGGATTGGGTCGGCACTGGATCGCCAAGCGGCTCGCTCCAATGGCCAGCCGTCGCGCAGGCTTCAACCACCTCGGCGATGGACACCCCAAGGGGCAGTTCGGTGCCGGTGATGCCGATGGAACCGTCGCTGACCATGTTGCGTCGCCGGACCTCGACCGGGTCAAGTCCACAGGCCCTGGCCAGCTTGTTCATCTGACACTCGGCGGCGAAGGTGCCCTGAGGGCCGCCAAAACCGCGGAAGGCGCCACCGGGGATTGAGTTGGTGTACACCGCGCTGGAATCAATCCGCGCGGCGGGGATGTTGTAGGGCCCAGACACACTGAGGTGAAGGTTGCCGAGAACCTTGTTGGTGGTGTAGTTGTAGGCCCCTGCATCGAGGTACGAATCGGCTTCGACCCCAAGAATCACACCGTCGGAGGTTGCTGCCCAGCGAGTAGAAATGATGCCTCGATGTCGTTTGTGGTGTCCCACAATCGACTCTTCCCGGTTCCATTCCGAGCGCACCGGTCGGTCGATCCCAACGTCACGCAGGGCCTTCACAGCCAGGGCGACAACGATTTGGAGGCTCATGTCTTCCTTGCCTCCAAAGGCTCCACCAATGGCGCGATAGATAACTCGGATCTCATCCATTGGTAGGTCCAATGCGTGAGCGATCTGCTCCTGATCCTCATGAGTCCACTGGCCAGCGGTCTCGATGGTAATCCGTCCATCGGCATCGACCGAGCCAAGCGAAACCTCGGTCTGGAGAAAGGCATGTTCTTGATGAGGCAATGAATAGCTGCCTTCGATAATGACATCGGCATCGGCGAATGCCTTGGTCACATCACCCTTGCGAATGACAATGTGATGATAGGTATTGGAGTCGAACTCGTTCTCGGCGTGTACCAGCGTTGCCCCTTCGGCCAGGGCAGCTTCAAGATCAGGGACCAAAGGAAGCTGTTCCCATTCGGCCTCAATCAAAAGGGCCGCCTGGTCACAGATGTCGGAGGACTCGGCGACGATAATGGCCAGGTGATCGGCTTCCCAGCGAGAGATATCGCAGGGAACATTTGATTTGTTCGTGCTCCTTGGTCCGACCAAGACC
>JAJRXF010000127.1 GCA_024276425.1 Actinomycetes bacterium
CTCTGAGGACGCCATGATCGGTTTCTTGGGCGAGATCGACAGGGTAGGAAAGCGGTGTTTTGTCACCACGCCCAACCGCTGGTTTCCTATCGAACCGCATACGAAACTCCCTCTCGTGCATTTCTTACCCAAGCCAATATTCGACAAGATACTCATGAGGGTCGGGCGTTCGTGGGCGGCCGGAGGTTACATGGACCTGCTCGGAGAAAGGCGTTTTCGCAGAGTCCTGGACAAGGCGGGCGTTGAGGACTACACCATTCACAAGAATCGACTGGGCCCATTTACCATGGACTTCGTCGCCACCTTCTAACGTGGCCCCTGTCGAATCCCACCCATTGGAACTACCGGTGAAGGCTGGACCGCCACGTGATGGAACGGTTGCCAATAAAGTTGCCTGTTGTAGACACCCCTATGCCGAGAACCTGGATCCACCAAGTGCTTTCCAGAATTCTTGAACTCGTTGTTCCGAGCGCTGAAGCAACCCCAACCTGCACCAAAAGCCCGTGGAGCGCAATCAAGTGAAATGGAATGAGGCCCATAACGAAGTGGCGCCCTTTTCGGGCAAATGGGGCGAAGGTGAAACGATTGTTGAGCCAATAATTGGCCAAGACGCTAATCTCGAAAGCGAGAAGGCCAGCCTGACCAAACCCGACCGCGGACAAGAGAACCAGACTGCTCAGTCGTATGACCGCACCGATAAGCCCGACCAGGGCATAGGCGGTGAACGTGGCCGAAACCACCCGCCCAAGAAATAGATCGAGCAAGGCAAGCAAGTACGATCCAGCGACGGATCCCGTCATTTTTGTGGCGCCGTGCACACGATTGCGGAAGGTGTAGCCAACCTCAAGGACTCGGGGCTTGTCCCCGCGGGCTAGGAACTCCAACAGGATCTTAAAGCCGCGGGGATTGACTTGGCTTTCTATCTGTTCGAATCGCTGGCGCGACACGGCAAAGAAGCCACTCATTGGATCGGAGACTTGGGTACCAAGCAATCGCTGAGCGAGCTGCTTGCCCCCCCAGGAGACAAGGCGCCGCCAACGACTCCATTGTCCGTAGCTGCCACCTGCGACCTCACGCGAGCCAACAACGACGTCGGCTTCTCCATCAAGAATTGGGTTGATGAGGTTCAGTATGGCCGACTCGTCATGTTGTAGATCGGCATCCATCACAGCGAGCGCCCGCCCTTGGGCCAAGTGCATCCCCGAAAGAACCGCCGAACTTAGACCGCGTTCATTGACTCGACGCAGCGACAGAATTCTCGACGAGTGCTTTGACAGTTCAGCGGCGACCTCCCAAGTTCGATCGGGGGAGTCGTCATCTACGATGATGATTTCGTAGTCGAGGTCGACCAGGAGTTCTTGGAGCTGGCCGACCAGGATCGGAATGTTGGTCACCTCATTGTAGGTCGGCAAAATGATCGATACTGCCCGACCAGTCCGAGCCCGACGGTCATTGCGTTCCGCTCGTCCCTTGTTGGTGGAGTGCTCAGTGGCGGCGGCGAGAGCGACATCAGTCCTGGCAGGAGGCCTGGACGATCCTTCGGTTGGCTTAGATTGGTTCCCTCGCGCAACCACGGGGCGGTCAAGGGAACTCATCTCGCCCTATCGGCAAACGACGCCTCCGGATAAGCGGTCTTCGGACAAGCAGTCGATGTGGAGAGCTTGGTTGTAGGACTAGTCGGGAAGGTAGTCAGATGGCATCGACATGCCAATCAGGCTATGTCGCCGCTAGGGAGTCTCATCCTATGGATTGATGTTGCTCTCAGACACACTATTGTGGCCCGGTGGAACCCTTGCGTATCCTCTTTGTTTGCACGGCCAACATTTGTCGAAGCCCAACCGCCGAACTGCTCGCCCGTAGTCGATTCGGCGAAGACTTCGTGATGTTTCGCTCAGCCGGGTTGCTCGAAGGGGGCCGGTCCATGCCCAAGGAGCTAGAGCCATTGTTGGCCGAACGCTCCATCTCAACGACTTCTCATCGCAGCAATCAACTCGACCCGTTCACGCTAAACGCGGCCCAACTCATTTTGACCATGGAAGGCAGGCACGTACAAGAAATTGCCATCTCGTTCCCTGATGCGTTCGCCAGAACCCTCCCCATAATGCAGGCGGTTCCTCTGATTCGTGAAGGCGATTCGTTGGAAGACTTTGTAGAGAGGCTCCAGGACAGAAACACGGTTGACTATCTCTCTTCGGATTGGGACGTGGAAGATCCGTATAAACGGGGAAAGCGTAAATATAAGAAGATGGTGGCCACGGTGGACGATCTGGTCGAACGAGTCATCGGACCCCTACACCGCTCACAGAGGCGGGCAACATTGGCCTCCAACTAGCTAAATCTAGTCTTTTTGGATGTTACTGATAGCCAATTCTGTGAAGTGCCCGCTAAGTTGTACTCGAACGGGAATTCAGGCTTTGCCTAACCCTCGTTCGCTGGTCCCGGGAATGCCGCCGCCCCCCGGGGCCAGCACTCTTTTGGCTAGCCGACGTAGTAGCGAAAGACAACTGCGGCCACACACGAGGGTTTGGTCGAGTCTTCAACCTCAAAGCTCAACTCGATCGTGCATTGCGCGCCACCATCGATTTCTCGAACCTCCTTGACTGTTGCTCCCATATGGAGTCGGGATCCGACCGGGACGGGAGACGGAAACCGGACCTTCTCGGTTCCGTAGTTGACACCCATCACGAACCCGGTGGCCACAAGCACTTCGGGAAGCAACCTTGGGGCGAGCGAAAGGGTCAAATAGCCGTGGGCAATCGGACCGCCAAAGGGCGATTCTGCCTTGGCCCGCTCGACATCGACATGAATCCACTGATGATCTCCGGTGGCCTCGGCGAAGGTGTTGACCATCGCCTGGCTTATGGTGATCCACTCGCTGTAGCCAAGGTGCTGACCGACGATTGACTGCAGTCCTTCGATTCCTTCAACTGTTGTTGTCATCTCCGAAGGCTAGGCCACCGGCTGAACGGGAGGCCAGTTGCTCGGCGAACTCCCCCCAATTATCTCGCCTGGGCCCTTTTGGTGGCCAACTGGACAGGGGTCGGTTCGTGATTGGCCCGCAACTGACCGCAGGCGGCATCAATCTCGTTGCCCCTGTTCCGACGAATGGTGGCATTGACACCGAGCTCATCCAGCAAGGCCGCAAACTCCCGGACCCGAACCTCAGGCGATCCGACAGTTGGCCAACCAGGAGTCGGGTTCAGTGGAATCAAGTTGACATGGGCCTGCGCCTTTCTTGCAATCACCGCAAGTTCTCGGGCGTCACTATCCCGATCGTTCACCCCGTCGATCATGGCCCATTCGAAGCTGACGCGTCGTCCTGTCCGTTGGCGGACCAAATTGGCCGCCTCCACCAACTCCCCAATGGGGTTCCGCTTGTTAATCGGCACCAGCGTCGTACGCAACTCATCGTTGGCAGCGTGTAAGGACACTGCTAGACCAACCTGAAGATCTTCCTCGGCAAAGCGACGCATCTGAGGAATCAGGCCAACAGTCGAAATCGTTACCTTTCTGGCTCCGATGCCAAGATCGTGAATGATCCGTCTGGTGGCTTGCATGACCCGGTCGTAGTTAGCGAAGGGTTCGCCCATCCCCATAAAGACGACGTTCGAGAGCCGTCGAGGCTTGGCTGCGTTTCTTGCCGTGACTACCTGTTCGAGGATTTCGCCCACGGTGAGGTTTCGTTGGTAGCCGGCCTGCCCCGTAGCACAAAAGCCACAGCCCATGGCGCAGCCCGCCTGGCTCGAGATGCATACTGTGGATCGGCTTGGATAGTGCATGAGCACGGTCTCGATTGCGGTATCGCCTGATAGGTGCCAGAGACTCTTCAGGGTCAGCTCATCATCAGAGACGGCTTGGGTGACAAGTTTGAGTGCGGGAGAAAGTGATTGGTCGAGTTGGTCTCGCAACGTGGCCGGAAGAGTGCTGATTTCGGATGGGAGCAGGCCCTGGTCATAGAGGCCGCGCCAAACCTGGTCGATGCGATATCGAGGCTGTTCAGCCAGGAGTTGGCCAAGCGCGTCTCGGTCTAGTTCCCAGGGCGATGTCATGCCCTCAGGCTAGGCTCGATCCATGGTCTCACGATCCAACATCTTGATCGACTTACATCAACATCGCGATATCCAGGGTGGTGCAGCACGGGCTGCCGTGTTCGGAATTAGCGACGGCCTAGTTTCCAACGTCGGCCTTATTCTCGGTGTTGCTGGCGCATCCGCCGATGCTCGAGCGGTTCAGGTGGCTGGACTCGCTGGTCTGGTTGCCGGGGCTATCTCGATGGCTGCTGGCGAGTACAACTCGATGCGGGTGCAAGCCGAGCTATTCGAACGAGAGATCGAACTCGAACGCAAGGAACTCAAGCGAAACCCAGCAGGTGAAGCAGTAGAGATGGCCCAGCGCTACCAGGCCCGAGGCGTCGATGCAGACTTGGCCCGTGAACTCGCCGCCGACATGATGGCGAAGCCCGAGGTAGCGCTTGAGTTTCACACTCGGGAGGAAATTGGTGTCGGCCCGGACGATCTCGGCTCACCAATGGGGGCTGCCATTTCGTCGTTGGCTGCCTTTGGCATCGGGGCAGTGGCGCCACTCGTTCCGTGGTTCTTCACCAGTGGCACCGGCGCAGTTGTCCTGTCCATGGTGGTTTCGTTAGTCGCAGCTATCGCCATTGGCTATGGAATCAGCGTTTTCACCGAGGGGTCCAAAGCTAAGGCGATTGTTCGCCAAATCGCCTTCACCGCGGTGCCAGCCGCCATTACCTACACCATTGGGTCAATCATTGGCGTCGGACTCGACTGACAACGTTCCGGCCGCGCGCTGCTGACTCGAAACTGAAACCTCGGCCATGGTCAGCGGCAACTTCCATGACCGGTCAGTTCTCACGGTATGAAATCCAAGTCCAATATAGGTTCGCATTGCTGGTTCGTTGTCTGCCTCGACGTAAAGCATTGCGGTTTGTAGCCCCTGGTCGTGAAGCCACGCCAGGCCTGCGGCTGTCATCGGCTTGCCCAGACCTCGGCCGTGGAACTCCGGGTCGATGCCAATGACATAGATTTCCCCCAGATTGGGGTTGTGATGGATTTTTGTCCAGCAGAAACCAGCGAGCCTTCCTTCGATCTCAAAAAGCCGAATACCCTCGGGATCGACCCAGGGTTGGCTGAGTCGGGCCTGGAACTGTTCGGCACTTTGGTGTCCCTGGTCTGGATGATGAGCAAATGCTCGATTATTGACCTGTCGAAGAGCCTCTGTATCACGCTCAGGAACAAAGGCGCGGGTGGGAATGGCCTGAAGCTCGACGGGCAGCCCGGCCCGCATCTGATTGAGGGAGCGTGCCGGGGCTAGCCCGCTTGCCTCGGCAAATCGGTTGTGCCAGACAAAGCTTGGTTTAGCCCAGACCCACACAGAAGTTCGATTCCCTGCAGCATCGGGGCTAAGGCGTTGCAAAAGAGCAGGCCAAAGGCTCTTGAGTAGTTGACCGAGTAAGACTTCGGGGTTGGGGACCGACTGATCAACCAGGGTGTCAAGATGGAGTTCGTCTCCCGCGATTACTCCTCCCATGTAGGCCTGGAGTTTGCCATCGGACCCTCGCTCCACGCTGGCAACAAGCCGTTCACTTGGGCGACTCAGGAGATTGACGAATGATGAATCGAACCGGTCATCTCCGAGGCCATGAGGTATAGAACGACCGGCCAGGTCGCGGAGCTCTAGGGCGAACTGTTCGCTGGAGCGGTTATCGAACACGGTATCGAGCATCACGTCAGTACTCATATGCCGAGAAGTCTAGGTGGTGGCCCGGCGGGGATTGCCATGCATGCTGGACGACACAGGCCTACCCTCAGCCCATGGCAAGACCAAGAACAGCAAAAGGTAGGGCTCGGCGGACTAACGATCGGTTGAAGCAGGAGTATGTCGATGCCGTGTGCGAACTGGATCACAACACGCCATTTCAGTTGCTTATTGCCACCATCTTGTCGGCTCAGGCCACCGATGTCGGAGTCAACAAGGCAACCCCCGGGCTTTTTGCCCGGTACCCGGATGCCGAAAGCCTCTCCGAAGCCAACATCGAAGATGTCGAGGGCCTCATCAACTCCTTGGGTCTCTACAGAAACAAGGCCAAGAGCATTACCAAGTGCGCCCGCCAACTGATGGACAATCACCAAGGCCAAGTTCCGACATCGATGAAGGAACTGGTTGCTCTTGCCGGTGTGGGACGCAAAACAGCCAACGTTGTTCGTAGCGTTGCCCTGAACCTTCCGGGTCTTCCAGTGGACACCCATGTGCTAAGGCTGAGTCAACTCCTTCAGCTCACCGATGAGTTAAGCGAAACCCATCAACGGGACGCCCAGAAGGTGGAGATGGTCCTCAACCCCATGGTTCCCGCCGCCGAACGAGGCGAGTTCAGCCTGCGACTGATTCTTCACGGTCGGCGAGTCTGCATCGCCCGACGTCCCCAATGTGCAGAGTGCGTCCTCAACGATTTTTGTCCCTCATCAACGGTTTGATTCCACAACCTTGGCGTGCCAATAGTGCGAGCGGTTCGCGTTGATTTCGAGAAAAGTGGTCGAGATCACCCACTAATCCGGTGATGTCCCCTAGTTTGACCGTTACCAGGTTCCCGCCACCTGGTAACTGCAGTTGGGGGGATCCGCCGCCCCCTAGCAGCTCCGCAGGCGCCCCTTCTGGGGCGCCTGCGTGATTTTTGATGCTGGCGACTAGGCAGTGGCGCGACGCATCGCCTTGTCCAGCCGACGCCACGCCATATGAAGTTGGCGTTCTACTTCTTTCAATTCCGATCCAATTTCGTCATCATCATCAAGATCCTGTGATAGATCGCGTAGCCGCTCGATGATCTCCTCAAGCGACAGGGAGATAGACCCAAGGGCACTGACGTCAACGGACACTCCCTCGCTCACTCGCTCGCTCACTCCTCGCTGGTCTCGGTCGGTCCAGGCGTTTGGTCTGGTCGCCCGGTTGATCTGGAATCTCCGGATAATTATGGGGGCAGGTTCGATGCCGTACGGTAGCGTCGAGCGTCAAGCACGGCACCCCGTTTGTTCAAGGCGAATCGGGGAGCAAGATGTCGAATGGAGAGCGAGATGTTGAACCGGCTTGATCTGCGAGGCCTCGGGTCTGAGTTGGTCGACCATCTTCCTCGCCCGCCGATCGCCGGGGACGGACCGCGAACTGCTGTCCGCTCAATCATTGAAGATGTCAGAAGCGGTGGAGACGAAGTCTTGCTCAGACTAACCGAACGCTTTGATGGCGTAGTTCGTGATCAGGTTCGAGTTTCTGATGAGAAGCTAGATGCCGCCGTTCTTGGCCTTGATCCAGTTTTGCGGACGGCCATTGATGAGGCCATCGTCAACGTAGGCACCTTCCACCAGCATCAACTTCGGCCCGAGACAACAATCCAGGCCGCGGGAATGTCGATCCGGGCTTATCAACGGCCGGTCGACAGGGCCGGAATGTATGTCCCAGGTGGTCGAGCCCAGTATCCGAGCACGGTAATTATGACGGTAGTCCCGGCCAAGGTTGCGGGAGTGGAACAGGTCATTGTTTGTGTTCCCCCCTCGGTCGAGTGGGGTGGGGTCAGTCCAACTGTTCTGGCTACGGCTCGGCTTTGTGGTGTCGATGCGGTGTACGCCGTGGGTGGCGCCCAGGCGATTGCTGCCATGGCCTATGGCACCGAGTCCATTGAGGCGGTCGATGTGGTCGCCGGACCCGGAAATGTCTATGTGGCTCTGGCCAAGCAAGAAGTTGCCAGACATGTCGGTGTCGCCGCCGCGTTTGCGGGCCCCTCCGAAGTGGTAGTCGTCGCCGATAGGGGCGCCGTTGCTGACTATGCCGCTATTGATGTCATGCTCCAGGCCGAACATGGGCCCAATGGTCTCGCGTGGTTGGTGTCTTGGGACGAGTCAGTGCTTGACTCGGTCTGCGCGGCTGGCACCAATTTGATGGCGAAGTCGGGACGAGCGAGCGAAATCAACTCCACCCTGAGCGAAGGAGGTTATGCCGCTCTCGTCGATGACAGGGAGGCAGCCCTTGCTCTTGTGAATGCCATTGCTCCCGAGCACCTCGAACTCATGATTTCCGACGCTGAGGAGATGGCGGCCAGGGTGGCAAACGCTGGTGCGATTTTCTGCGGAGACTTCGGCAGCGCCGCACTAGGCGACTACGTTGCTGGCCCATCCCATGTTTTACCCACCAACGGTTCAGCCCGATTCTCCAGCGCCCTCACGGTGGGCGATTTTCTGAAAGACCACCATGTCATTGTGGTTGACCAGGCTGGTCTTGACCGGCTTGGACCCCATGCCATCGCGCTGGCCGAATGCGAAGGCCTTGACGCTCACGCGGAGTCAATACGAATGCGGTTGTCTTCGACGACTCGACCCGGACCAAACGATGAGAACGACGCGGGGGCCCAAAAGTGAACCCTCGGCGTCCTCGGCGACGAGACGATTTGGCCACGATGGAGGGTTATCACTCACCTCAGGTCGATGTGGAGGTTCGCCTCAACACCAACGAGGCTCCTGGCCCTCCACCACTGGGTTTTTCCCAAGCCGTGGCAGACGCCGCGCTTGAAATTGAATGGCATCGTTACCCGGACCGTTCCGCACTTGGCTTGCGCCGGGCGCTCGCCGACTTGCACGAGGTCGATCCGGGACAAGTGTTCTGCGCTAACGGATCGAACGAGGTTCTCCAAACCCTACTGCTCACCTTTGCGGGGCCCGGCCGTTCGGTGGCCACCTTTGAACCGACATACGCTCTTCATCAGCACCTCGCCCGCATTGCTGGTGCCACAGCGGTTCTTGGTAGCCGTGACGCAGACTTCTTGGTCGATGTCGAACAGGCAGCAGATCTCTTGAAGGAACAGGCTCCAGCGGTGAGTTTCGTCTGCTCACCCAACAACCCAACTGGGATCGTGGAACCAAAAGACACCATCCTCTCGCTCCTTCAGACCGTCTCGTCCTTTGGGGGGTTGCTGGTGGTCGATGAGGCCTATGGCCAGTTCTCGCCCTGGTCGGCTCTGGAATTGATCGAAGAGGAAGTCCCCCTGGTGGTGACCCGCACGTACTCCAAAACTTGGGCCATGGCGGGAGCGCGTCTGGGCTATCTCATCGGACCCGAGTGGCTCGTAGCAGAGTTAGACAAGGTCGCCCTACCCTACCATCTTGATTCGCTCAAACAGGCCGCTGGTCTGGCCGCACTTGACTTCCTTGGCGACATGGAACTTCGGGTTTCTCGCATTGTTGAGGAACGGGGCCGACTGAGTTCTGCCCTCTTGGAGCTTGGAGCCGATGTGTGGCCCTCGGGAGCCAACTTTATCCTGTTCCGGCCACCCGGCGGTGATGGAGATCGGATATGGCAGGCATTGGTTGACCAGTCGGTCCTGGTTCGTAACACCTCCAGTTGGAAACACCTGCACGGTTGCCTGCGGGTCACCGTGGGCACGCCAGGGGACAACGATCGCTTCTTGGCTGCCTTAACCAGTGCTCTTCGGAACGAAGGAACTCAGTGAGATCAGCAATCAGAAACCGTAAGACGAATGAGGCCGACATCGAGGTTTCCCTCGAACTGGATGGCTCGGGGGAAACTCAGGTTTCGACTGGTCTTCCCTTCTATGACCACATGCTGGAACAGCTAGGTCGGCACGGCGGATTCAACCTCTCCGTTAAGGCTGACGGAGATGTGCACGTCGACGCCCATCACACGGTGGAAGATACCGCTATTGTTGTTGGTGAGGCCCTGGCCGAAGCCTTGGGGGATAAGTCTGGAGTCCGCCGATTTGCGAGCGGGCTCTTCCCCCTTGATGAGGCCCTAGTGGAAGTAGCCCTGGACCTCTCCGGCCGACCATTTTTTGTTTGGGATGTAGCGATGCCCGAATCGATCCCGTTGGGAACACCGCCCTTCGACCCCTCACTAGCCGAACACGCGCTGCAAAGTCTGGCCACCAGTGCGGGCATCACCCTGCATGTGACCCTGCGTCGTGGGAGCAACGTTCACCACATTATCGAAGCCTGTTTCAAGGGTGTGGCTCGCTGCCTACGCGACGCCGTTCGAGTGGAAGACCCAGGGATCCTGCCCACGACCAAGGGCCAGCTATGACCCAAACATCGGCAGGCTGTGGGCTAAGCATTGCCGTTTTGGACTACGGAATCGGCAACCTTCGTTCGGCCCAGAAAACTCTGCAATGGTTGGGGGCCGATGCCGACCTGACTGCGGACCCCGAGGTGATCGAAGCGGCCGACGGGGTTGTACTCCCCGGTGTAGGGGCCTTTGGCGCCTGCATGAAGGCCCTGCATCAGACGGGCTTGGCCACTCAAGCCAAGAACGTTGCCGATTCTGGTCGACCTTTCCTTGGTATTTGTGTTGGCATGCAACTGCTCTACGAAGGATCTGAAGAGACCCCAGACTGTCCAGGCCTCGGCATCTTGCCCGGGATGATACGCCGACTGATCGGCGATGTCCGAATACCACAAATGCAATGGAACAAACTTGAGGTGACCGAGCCCTACCACCCATTAGTGAGCGAACTTGACGGCTCCTGGATGTACTTTGTCCATAGCTACGCGGCCCAGCCGGATGAGCACACCATCGCGGTCACCGACTATGGCCAATCAGTTGCCGCAGCGGTTGCCCGTGACAATGTGTGGGCCACCCAGTTCCATCCCGAAAAATCCGCCGATGACGGTAAGCGGCTCTTGTCCAACTGGCTGGACTCCGTGCGAACCGATCGAGAACCTACCCAACGAGTTACCACATGATCCTCTACCCAGCCATCGACCTGCGGGACGGCAATTGTGTGCGTCTACTGCGCGGCGACTACGCACAGGAGACCATTTATGGGGACAGCCCCGTCGAGCAGGCATTGGCCTTTGTCGAGTCGGGCGCCGACTGGATCCACATGGTCGACCTCGACGCCGCGCTCACTGGAAAGCCAACCAATCGTTCCGCCATCCAAGCAGTATGCGCCGAGGTTGGGGTTCCAGTTCAAGTCGGTGGCGGAATACGGAGCTATGAGGCAGCCGAAGCCCTATTCAACATGGGTGTTGCTCGGGTGGTGATTGGAACTGCTGCTTTGGAGAACCCGGAGTTGGTCCGCTCGGTTGCTGGCGACTACCCGGTCGCTGTTGGGTTGGATGCCCGCGGCGGCGAGGTTGCCACCCACGGGTGGACCGAAGGATCTGGTCGAACCGTGGCCGACTTGGCGGCGGAATACGCCGATGCCGGGGTCGTTGCTCTGGTGGTCACCGAGATCAGCCGAGACGGCACATTGGAAGGACCAGACACAGATGGTCTAACCAGACTTCTCCAAGAAACGGAGATTCCGATCATTGCCTCTGGCGGGGTTGGCTCGGTGGATGATTTGGCCGAACTCGCAGCGATCGAGTCCCAGGGGAGACGATTTGCCGGTGTCATTGTCGGCAAGGCCATTTATGAGGGCGCGTTGACGGTCGAGGCCGCGCTGGCCACTATTCACGGTGCGACAAAGTCGGAAACCTGATGCCCGAGGTTGTGCGAGTCATTCCCTGTCTAGATGTAGACAATGGCCGGGTGGTGAAAGGAGTCAACTTCATTGGTTTGCGAGACGCCGGTGATCCAGTTGAGTTGGCGGCCAAATATGACCAACAGGGAGCCGATGAGCTGATCTTTCTCGACATCACCGCCTCATCCGATGATCGGCAGACCACGGTCGCTATGGCCGAGGCGGTGGCAGAACAGGTTTTCATTCCCTTCACCATCGGTGGTGGAATACGCAGCGTTGATGACACACGGCGAATGCTCCGGGCTGGTGCAGACAAGGTTTCGGTTAACTCTGCCGCCATCCGGCGAACGGAACTTGTCGCCGAGATCGCCGCCGAGTTTGGATCTCAGTGTTGTGTGGTGGCCATCGATGCCAGACGATCCGATGCTGGCACCGAGTCCGGGTTCGAAGTTTTTGCTCGGGGAGGGCGAGACGCCACCGGTATTGATGCTGTGGCCTTCGCTCGACGGGTCGTCGATCTTGGAGCGGGAGAAATTCTCCTGACATCCATGGACCGAGATGGAACAAGGGTCGGTTTCGATCTTCCCTTAACCAAGGCGATTTCTGAGGCCGTCACGGTCCCGGTGATTGCTTCGGGGGGCGTTGGTTCGGTTGAGGACCTTGCGCCAGGGGTACTCGAGGGGGGCGCGTCCGCTGTCTTGGCGGCCAGCATCTTTCACTTCGGAGAATCGAGTATTGAAGAAGCCAAGGCGGCGCTAAAAAGTGCTGGCCTTCTGGTTAGACCCCCGGCTCGCCCGTCGCCGCGTCACTAAGGACGGCCTGGTAGACCGCGCGACAGAGATACCCAAGCTGGTTGGCCAGAAAGTGATCACTGTCGGGGACGACATGGATCGAACAGTTGAACCAGTCCTGAGTTCGGTCCTTGGCCTGTACCGGGTCGCAGAACTGGTCATATTCGGGAACGAAGAGCTTCTTTGGCCTGGGATCTGGACCTGACTCCATAAGCGCAGAGTTGAGAACTGCAAGCGGGGGAGCAATAGCAATCCAGCTTTGGATGGCTTGGTGGGTAACACACAGCGCGACGTCGGCACCAAAGGACCAGCCAAGGACGGTGAGGGGAAGATTGGGAAACTGCTCGACAAGGAAGTCAATGGCGGCCACCACATCGATCTGCTCGCCGTTTCCATAGTCGTGACGGCCATCCGAACCAGTTACCCCACGGAAGTTGAAACGAACGCACGCTATATTCTGGGACGGTAGGGATTGAAAGAGGGCGTCAACGACGGGGGCGAACATATTGCCGCCATGCAGCGGGTGAGGATGGCACAGGACCGCCAGGCTCGTGGGGTTCGTTGTCCAGGCCGACTCGGCCCGCAATATGAGGCCATCGCAGGTTCGGAGAGCAATTCGGTTGGGGGGAACTTGTTCTTTGGGGTTCGCTAGATCAGTGTTCTGGGCAGGCCCGGGTTCCGATGACATGGCACAGACGCTAGCGTTTCGGCCGTGACTGCCCCAGATGAGACCACGGACAAGCTTCCGATCAAGATGCTCAATGACCGGATTCTGGTCAGGGTCGAGGGCCCCGACGGAGAGCGGAAGTCCAACGGTGGGATCCTTATCCCTGCTACCGCTCAGGTCGGAAAGCGGCTCACTTGGGCCATCGTGGTCGCCATCGGTTCTAATGTCCGCTCGATGGAAGTCAGCGATCGGGTTCTCTACAACCCTGAGGACCGATATGAGGTCGAGGTTGGCGGCACCGACTACATCATCTTGCGAGAGCGAGATATACACGCGGTGGCCGCCGAGCGCTTAGACGACTCACACACTGGGCTCTACCTCTAAGCACCCGGAACTCTCAGCACCCGGAACTCTCAGTCCAGAACTGGCCCCGGCGCCCTAGTCGCCAGACAAAGCGAGATCACCGTCGAGGAGATGGCGAACCTTGTCGTGAGGGAGGTTGCCTCGCCCGGCTCGCAAATATCCGTAGGGAGTCACGAAGCCAAAGTTTGACACTCGGGAGGTGTAGACATCGGCGTAGCGCTCAACCTGGCGGGCGAAGAGGCTTTTATCTATACCTGCTCGCATAAGTGGTCCCCAGGTATGGTTCCCCAGTTTCCCGGCCGCTCCCGCCAACGGCCCGATCTCGTCATCAAGGGCCACGACTTGGCGACGGACTTCGGCGATCTTGGAGTCAAGACTGGCGTCGCCGCTTCGTTGGCGAGCCATTCGCAACTGGGAGAGTTCGTTTTCGAGCACCCCCTTCTTGGCCATGAGCCCAGCCAGATCTTCCTCCTGATCCGAGAAGTTGGCTCCGGCCCGAATCTCTTCCTCTAGCTCCCGAATAATCAGGGCAGTCCTCCAGCGAAGGGTTGCTTTGGATACGTGCACATCGCCAAAGAGGTGATCCCCGACATAGAGAATGTCACCTCCAGACAGATGGAAACTTTGCTCGACTTCGGCTGCGTTACCCCCAAAGTACACCTCGCCACTCCGTAGGGGACCAAAGTGAGGCTGGAGGAGTCCAGCTTGTTCATCGACCACACGATAGAAGGGGTTACGGTCCTCAAAAAATGAGGGCTTGTTGGCCGAGACAATTACCAGGTCAAAGAGATCTCGCCACGACTCGTCTTGGTCCAAATCTGGTGCCAGGGCATAGGTCATCATCTCGGAGGTGTAGACCCAATCGGAGTTTGTAATGAGAAAAGTTTTGCGTCCTGCGGATCGTTGGTCTCGAAGGGTTTGGGCCACCAGTGGATCACGTTGCACAAAGCGGCCGGGGTCGCGTCGAATCTCCGCTTTGAGGTCACCCTGCCAGTGGGATTGTCCCAGCACCTCATCCACCAATCGATAGATGCCGTCATAGCCAACGATTCCCGGCATTACCCCGGCATCGAGCCGATCGACCAGTTGGGCCAGCAAACTCTCTTGAGAGAGTGAGAACATGGTGTTGGTAAAGCGCCAGCGCTCTTCGGACAGATTGACAAAGGTCCCCGAGTAGGCTTGGCGAACCTCGCCGTATTTGAGTGTCCGGGTTCCATGGTGGGCTCGAATGATGTAGCCAAAGCGGGTGGCTTTCACCAGGTTGCCCAACTCCATGTCGAAGACTAAACCTTGGATCCTCTTTTCGGGATCGAAGGCCAAACTCTCCACTGGGAACTCGCGCTCGGCCAAGAGTTCTCTGGTCCGATCAAAGGCTGCCTTCTCCCAAACCTCGATGTCATAGTGGACCAGGGTGTAGTCCATGTCATAGCCAATGGCCCGCAGGGAGCGCAGATTGAGCGTGCGATTGGCAAAGACTCCCCGTTCCGGTGGGGGAGGAGGAAAGGGTGAGGATTCCATCATCTCAGCCTAGTGGCGGTGTCTTGCCTCGGGTAGAAGCGAGCAAGGCCCAGGAATGGGAGCGCTAGGCTCGCCCACCATGCAGGGAAACGAATCACCTCCGCCCACCGAACCTCTTGCTGTGTCCCTAGATGACTTGGTTTTTGGTGACGATGGCCTGATTCCTGCCATTGTTCAAGATTGTTCCAGTGGATCCGTGCTGATGCTTGGCTTCATGTCAGCGGAAACCTTGACGATGACGTTGCAGCAGAAACGCACGGTTTTTTGGAGTCGGTCACGCCAGGAGATATGGCGCAAAGGTGATACTTCGGGCAACTACCAGGTCGTACGCTCGGTCTTGTATGACTGTGACGGTGACGCACTTCTGGTCCGAGTCGATCAGGTCGGAGACGGAGCCTGTCACACCGGTGAATACTCCTGCTTCTATCGGAATCTTGAACAATGAGCGCAATACCCGTCACCGATTCGACCACCACCCTTTCGGCCTTTCAGACGATGGCGAAGGACTTCCGGGCCGTCCCGGTCACCCGGGAGTTGCTGGCTGATCTCACCACTCCGATGGCGGCGTTTCTCCGAGTGGTTGGCGATGAGCCGGGGTTCTTGCTTGAGTCGGTAGAAAACGCCGAACGCTGGAGCCGATTTAGTTTTGTGGGGCGACGACCACACGCCTCTCTGATCGCCCGCAATGGCAGGGTGGAGATTCAAGGATCTTTGCCCGACGACGATCTACCACTGGAAGAAGGGGTCCTGGCAACCATCGAGGCCCTACTCAATCGTTATCGAGGTCCAAGATTGGCGAACCTCCCGCCTCTCACCTCTGGTCTTGTCGGCTATTTGGGATACGACGTCGTTGGCGAAATCGAGTCGATTCCGCACCACGACAACGACGATCAGGGCTACCCGGATGCCATGCTCGATGTCATCGGAGAAATGGCGGTTTTCGATCACTATCGTCAGCGCGTTACCTTGGTAGCGGTAGCCCTTCTCCCGGCTGAGGCCACGGAGGAGCAAATCGTTGCCGCCTACGAAGACGCCGTCGTGCGCCTCGATCAGTTGGCTAGCGATGGAGCTCGACCGATTTCGGAGCCGATGTTGGTCCCCCCGGATGCAAACGGGCCTCTACCCAAAACCACGTCACCATCGGGAACCGACCTTTACAGGGACGCCGTCGAGGTGGCCAAGGAACATATTCGGGCCGGTGACATTTTCCAGGTCGTTTTGTCCCAACGCTTCGATTTTGAACTCGGAGCGGAGCCGGTTGACGTTTATCGGGTGCTTCGCCAAATCAACCCGAGCCCCTACATGTATCTGCTTCGCCAAGACGAACTCACCATCGTCGGCTGCTCTCCTGAGCCGCTGGTGCAGGTTCGCGATGGGCGAGTGATCTCTCGTCCGATTGCTGGGACCAGGCGGCGCGGAAGGACCGACGAAGAGGATCGCAAGATGGCGGCAGAACTTGCTGAAGATCCCAAAGAACGGGCCGAACACGTCATGTTGGTCGACCTCGCCCGCAACGATGTCGGCCGTGTCGTGGAGTTCGGCTCCATGGAAGTGGTCGAGATGATGACCCTGGAGCGATACAGCCATGTGATGCATCTGACGAGCCAGGTGGAAGGTCACTTGAGAGCCAACCATGGTGTCATTGACGTGCTGCGAGCGACTCTGCCTGCGGGAACGGTGTCTGGGGCGCCAAAGGTTCGTGCGATGGAGATCATCACGGAACTTGAACCAACCAAACGGGGGCCATATGCCGGTGTCGTCGGCTATTTCGATTTCTCCGGAAACTTAGACACTGCCATCACTATCCGAACCCTGTTGTGCGGACCGGAGAGGGCTTCGATCCAGGCCGGAGCGGGGATCGTGGCCGACAGTGACCCAGTCCTAGAAGACCTGGAGTGCGCCAATAAGGCCCGCGCCCTCCTGTCTGCTATCGAACCGGCCAGAGCAATGACCAGGGAGCGCCAGCGACACGAGGCCGCACAAGACTAGTCCCGCCAGGGCTCTCCCGCGGACGGATCCACGATGGCCCAATCCTGCTGAATGAGCTCCCAAAGAAGGGCGGAAATCCATTGGCTGGCCTGGGAGGTAACGTGAACTCCGTCGCGCTCGCGGGCCTTGTGAGGCTCGCCATCGGGTCCAACAATGTATTGGTCGTAAACCCCGTCCTCGTTCAGGAGCAGCGGCCGGATGTCCAGAAAGGTTACCCACTCCCGCTTGGAGGCCTCCTCCGCCAGGATGTCGTTGATGTTGGTGGCGATCTGCTCTCGTCGGGGCTCCCTCATCGGTGGTAGGCCGACCCAGTAGAATCGGACCCCTTCGTAGGCAGTTATGTCCATCATGACCGCCACGCGATGTCGGTATTCGCGCAGCCACGCGGGCGAATTGGTCAGCAATTTCCTCTCGCCATTCATCATTGGCTGATCGTCGTTTCCCCCCGCCATGAAAATCAAGGCCTCTGGACGCATGGACGGATCACCCTCAGCGTCCATTACAGAGCTGAGTTCTACCGGCCAGTCAAAGTAGTCTGGTCTGGTGATTCCCGTGGAGATGTGATAATCCAACGCAACCTGGGCTAGATCGGTGTCTATGATCCTGTACTGCAGTCTGGATCCGACGTATTCCCCGAGCGAATCGCCGCCAGCCCACACCAGCAGGGGCTTCGATGGACTGACCGTTCGTAACGCCTGGGTTGTGGTTGGGGTCGGCATCGTTGTCGTCGTCGAGAGCGTTGGGGTTGTTGTTGGCGTATCGGTCGGATCGTCGATCTTGTGGGTGCTGGCTGTTGTTACCGACGGCAAAGCGAGATCGCCTAGAACCACTTCAGCCACGGTGTCCGGGTTTTGCGCGTCAAGGAGATCGGCAACGAAGGTGGCGGGCCGATCCAGTCTCATAGCGGTAGCTAGATCATCGACACCCTCGGCGGCGCCAATCCAGCTTTGTCGAGAGCCACCAAACTCTTGTCTCTCGGCAATGGCGACTAAGCGTGCTGAACTAAGCAAGCCAGCCACTGTGAGACAGATGAGCAGCCCAACAAAGACAGCCAGCACCGAGGCTGTCTTTGGTTCTTGCTTTGGTTCTTGAGAATTGGCCAGCCCGGCGGGCGGCGGAAGCGGGGGGTCGGGTTGAGTCTGTTGAGTCCGCATTAGAATTGGAAGTAGATGAATGGGGCAACGCCTTGGGGTCCAAGGGCAACAATAAGGGCAATCCATAGGCCCAAAAGACCGCCTTGCACGGGGGGAGACATGCCAGCTAGCCGGGGTCGAATGGTCGCCCCAAGCCTTGTAGGGGTCAACTGAACGACAAGGGCGCCAACGATGATGGCCACCACGAGCCACGACACGTTGTCCCCCCACTCGGCGCGCACGAGGCCCCTCAGGTAGTCGACGGCAAGTTCGAATGAAGCGGCACGAAAGAAGATCCAGGCCAGGCAAACGACATGGAACGTGACGAACCACCGAACCATCTTGGTTGCCCGAGGCCCCATTGGCAGCCGCCAACGGACTCGCTTGGATTCCCTCGCTAGTCGTTCAATGGCCAAAGCACCTCCATGGATCGAGCCCCACACCACAAAAGTCCAGGCGGCGCCGTGCCACAGGCCGCCCAACACCATGGTGAGGAGAAGGTTTCGGTAGGTCAACACTCGGCGCAGGGTTGGTGTCTTTCCCCCGTGACTTCCGCCCAGCGGGATGTACAGGTAGTCGCGGAGCCATCGTGACAGTGTCTGATGCCAACGCCGCCAAAACTCCTGGATGGATTGGGATCGGTAGGGATTGTCGAAG
Source organism: Actinomycetes bacterium (assembly GCA_024276425.1). Classification (GTDB taxonomy): domain Bacteria; phylum Actinomycetota; class Acidimicrobiia; order Acidimicrobiales; family SZUA-35; genus JAJRQY01. The sequence continues at coordinate 18,598 of JAJRXF010000127.1, forward strand.
TTCGTCGGGAACCGAAAGCCAAGGAGGAGAGCTAGGCCGATGGCGATATCGGTGTAGCCGCTGAAGTCGGCGTAGATCTGAATGGCGTACCCGTACATGCCGAACCAAAGCTCTTGCCTGCTAGCAGTGTTGGCGGCGGCAAAGGCAGGGTCGACCACTGCGCTGGCCAGATAGGTGGAGATCACGACCTTCTTGAATAGGCCCCGGCCAATCAGCCAGACTGCTTCGCTCGCTGGGACTCGCTCGGGACGGCTTGGGGCGGTGAGTTGGGGCAGAAATTCACTGGCCCGAACGATTGGTCCGGCGACGAGTTGGGGAAAAAATGATAGGTAAACGGCAACGTCGAGCAACCCAGCAGGGTCGAGTTTGCGGCGATAAACATCGATCACATAGCTCAGAGCCTGGAAGGTGAAAAACGAGATGCCGACTGGCAGCACGATGTCGAGCAAGGGGATGGGAGGATTCGACGGGTCGGCCCCCACCAAGTCCAAGAAGGAGAGAGCGAAAAATCCGTAGTACTTGAAGAAGCCAAGGACTCCCAAGTTCACGATCACGCCGAGTGCGACGATGGCGTTGTCAGAGGCAATCCCGAACAAGTGTTGGAAAGGAAAGTTTTGATTCCGGGTACGGCCCAACAGGCTGGCCAGGGTCCAGTTCAGGACGATGGAGGCTGCGATGAGCCCACAAAACCGCCAGTCCCACCATCCGTAGAAAGTTGCTGAGGCCGCGACCATGGCCAGTTTCCAGGCTACTGAGTGGGCACGCAGGAGCACATGAGTTCCGTAAACAGCAAGGAAGAAGACGGCGAAGGTGAATGTTGGAAAGAGCATGGGTCGGCGACACCAGGGACACGTCAGCCCGGTGAGGCACAACGAATGGGTCCTGGACCTGCAATACTGCCCACAATGTTGAGCCCCGCGGAAACCGAACGAGAACTCGTTGCTGGTGCGGTAGTGCTAGCCACGACTCGTGACCTGGTGATCACGAGTGGACATGATGCCTCTTCGTTTCTAAATGGACAACTCAGCCAGGCCATTGATGACATGGAGCAAGGCAGTTCTCGGCGATCACTGCTTCTTGACCCGAAGGGGAAAGTGGTGGCTTGGCTTCGAGTTACCAAGGTTGAAGACCAGGTATTTTGGTTGGACATGGAAGCCGGGTTTGGTGAAAGCGCCTTGGCTCGCTTGCAGCGGTTTGTTCTTCGCACAAAGGTGGAGTTTGAACTGTTCGTGGCCAACTGTTTCGCTGTGCGTGGAGCAACTCTGCCAGCCAGGCCAGCCTCGACGCCAACCCAACGGACGGTTGAAATTGGCTGGGCTGGGGCCAACGGGTTCGATATCATCGGACCAGCCTGTGATCTACCGGTGAATCTACGTGCTCTTTTAGGGGACCCCTCACTCCTTGAGGCTCTGCGCATTAGCGAGGGAGTCCCGGCAATGGGACGAGAGTTCCTGCCCAATACGATTCCGGCCGAAACGGGAGTTGTACGGGTCTCAGCCAGCTTCACCAAAGGCTGCTACACGGGCCAGGAACTCGTGGCTCGGGTCCAGAGTCGAGGTAACAACACCCCCCGCAAACTCCATCGGTTTACGGTCTCGGGCGACTTCTCGTGGGACTCAACGGCGAGTCTCCAAAGGTTGGTTGGAGCCGATGTTCAATGTGGCCGTGAGGTCGGCGGAACGGTGACCAGCATCGCCACCCTCCAGGGCGAAACAATTGGACTGGCGTCGATCAAGCGAAGCGCCGAGTGGAATCAGGCGGCCTCAATCAGGTTGCCCGATGGCCTTGTCCCCGTGAAAATCAGTGAGTTTCGGGAGTTGTAACACCAGGAGGCGTAACACTGTCCGCTACGGGAAACCGCAGCACGATCGAGGTGCCTCCAAGGGCGCTCTGCTGGGCCGTGACCGAACCATCCATCGCCTCGGTGAGTTGTCGGACGATGGCCAGACCAAGTCCGCTTGAGCTCTCCTCCCGTCGGGGTCGGCGTTGAGTTACGTAGAGCCGTTCAAAGATGTGTGGTAGGTCTTCGGGAGGTATCCCTGGCCCATCATCATCAACCGATATGGTGACTTCGGGTTCCCCGCTGGCTGATTCAACCCGAGTGATACGGATATGAACCGTTTGCCGGGCGTACTTTATTGCGTTCTCGATGAGGTTGGCAACAACTTGTGCGAGGCGGTCAGGGTCAGCCCGGATTGAAAGATCAAGGGGCCCAGAAAGCGATAGTTCGAGTTCGTGACGGTCGGCAAGGGGGGCTAGCCCAGCAATGGTGGTGGCTACCAGGTCCCCGGTTGCGAGGACTGTGGAGTTGATTCGAAACTGGTTGGTGTCCAGCTTTGCTAGGTCTAGGAGGTCGGTAACAAGGCGGTTGAGCCGATCGGCGTGACTCCGGATGATTGACCCGGCGCGGGCGGGCTCATCAATGGCCCCATCGATGAGGGCCTCGGCATAGCCGGAAATCGAAGTCAATGGTGTCCGTAGGTCGTGAGAAACGGATAAGAGGAATTGTTGTTCCAACTGCCGAGACCGCTCAAGGTCGCCCGCCATCTTGTTCACCGAGTGTCCAAGCGCAGCCACTTCGTCCTGGCCGCTCACCTGGACCCGCGTCGATAGGTTGCCTTCGGCCAGGCGGGTCGTGGCCGCCTGAATGGCCTGGATAGGCTGGGTGAAGCGTCGGGCGAGAAAGCTGGCAACGATCACGCTGGTCAAGAGCGCCAGTGTCGCCGAGATGAGAAACCATTGCCGAGCCTGGGTTGGGAGAGCCGCAGTTCTTTGGCTCACAAGGACCGCTGGCGATATCCCTGGACGGTTGCTCACCGCATAGGGCAGGAGCTGGACTCCGACGACGGCACCGGCTTCGTCTAACAGAACAGCCTCATTTTGCAGAAACCGGGCGTGGTCTTGAGGTTCAAGGGTGAAGGGAGTGAGGGCGGAATTGCGGTTTCCCCCACTCTGGTTTTGGTGACCCATCTGGGGGGAGCGAACAACACCTTGGCCATCGACGGTCACAACGGCGAGATCGTCGGCCTCGAACGCTTGTCCGAATCGACCCATCAGTGGTCCGACCCGTTCGATGTTGGGAATCGATTCACTGAGGTCAACAAAGGCGCCAAGTTGTTCCAAAACCCGGTCCTCGGTTTCCTGTCTAGCTCCGATTGCACCAAAGATCAGCACTCCGGTCCCGACGAGAAGCACAGCAAACAGCGTCAAGGAGACCAAGGCAATGGTGAGTCGACGTTGCATCAGCCGAGTCGATAACCGGTTCCACGCACCGTTGCCAGAGGAAGGTCTGGGCCGAGCTTCTTGCGTAGTTGTCGGATATGGACATCAACGGTGCGGCGGTCGCCGAACCAGGCCTCGCCCCATGCCCCGGAGAGGATCTGTTCTCGGTCCAGAGCTTGACCTTGGTTGTGGACGAGGTACTCCAAGAGGGCAAATTCCTGGGTAGCCAGCGTGATGGGCTCACCATCGACCAGCGCCTCTTGTCGTGCGAGGTCAACCGTCACCGAACCAAAGTTCGAGATCGAATTTGTCTCGGGGTGATGGGCTCCGCGCCGCTGGATTGCCTTGACCCTGGCCACTATCTCTCGGGGAGAAAACGGTTTTGTCACATAGTCGTCAGCACCGAGTTCAAGCCCCACGATCCGGTCAATTTCGTCATCTCTGGCGGTCAGGAAGAGCACGGGAATCTGGCTGAAACCCCGAAGCGTTCGGCACAGGTCAAGGCCGTCCATCTGGCCGGGAAGCCCAATATCCAACACCACGAAGTCGGGTTGCCTGGCCCGAATGGTTGTCAGCGCCGACTCGGCATCGCCACAAAGATGAACCAACCAGTCTTCGCGCCGAAAGTAAAGAGCGAGCAGATCGGCAATGTCTGGTTCGTCTTCGACGACAACGATCGAGAACACGATGCTCCTCTCTTTCAGCGTTTGTCCATTGGGAGAATCCCGGGGTCTTGACGAACTCTAGTGGCATCGTGTTAGGGCTAGATGAAGAGACCCCGCTAGGTTCTTTTTATGTCGAAACTTACAGTCATTGCCAAACTTCAGGCGGCGGAAGGAAAAGCTTCGGAGTTCGAGAGCGCAATCAATGAGCTGGTCGCCGCGGCCGCAGAGGAATCCGAATTGGAAATCTACAGTGCCCACCGGGATCCGCAGAACGAAGGCGTCTTCTACTTCTTTGAGCTCTACACCACCCGTGACTCGTTTTCTGCCCACGGCAAGGGTCCGGCAATGAGAGCGGCAATGAACGCTCTCGGGCCACTTATGGGCGCGGCTCCCGAGGTGTTCCTCCTTGACCCGGTGGTGGCCAAGGGGATGCAGCTCTGACTACCTATCTCGACCGAATTCTTGACTCCCATCGAAACCTTGCCCAGGAAGATCAGCGATCCCTTGATCGGCTGATGTCTCGCGCCGAGGGCCTGCCGGCATGTCGCGGGTTTCGCCAGGCCGTGCTAGACGCGACGGGCCTTGCAGTGGTGAGTGAGGTCAAACGCCGTTCTCCATCCAAGGGCGACTTGTATGTCGATCTAGACCCGGCCGAACTCGCTCGGGAATATCAGTCCGGAGGAGCGACCTGTTTGTCGGTCTTGACCGATGCAGAGTTCTTCGGAGGCTCAGTTCAGGATCTACAACAAGCTCGCTCGGCTACCGAGCTGCCGGTGCTCCGTAAGGACTTCACTGTGTGTGCCATTGACGTTGTCGATGCCCGTCTGATGGGGGCAGACGCCGTCTTGCTCATCGTGGCTGCCCTCGATGATGTGGAGCTGAAAGACTTCTTCCAGCTGGCTACCGAGCTGGGCCTCGATGTCCTGGTCGAAACCCATGACGAGGCCGAGGTTGAGCGTGCATTGGCCGTTGGCGCCGAATTGATTGGAGTGAACCAGCGTGACCTGATTACCTTTCAGGTTGATAGTGAGCGGGCGATTCGGGTTGGAAGGTCGTTACCTGAAGAAGTTACTCGTATCGCTGAATCTGGGATCGGGGGTCCCAGTGATGCCGAGCTTCTTTATGAAGCCGGCTACCACGGAGTATTGGTGGGCGAATCGCTGGTCACTGCTGGAAACCAGCGATCCGCAGTTGCAGCCTTGCGTTCAATTGGTGCTGGTCACTAGCTCATCGAAGGGCACCCGGCAATCGTGGCTACAGAAAGTCTCAGTTGGTAAACCAAACTCGGGGTAGTGTCACCAGGGTGTTCGTAAAGATATGTGGGATAACTACCGAAGACGACGCGCTTTTGGCGGCGGCGTTGGGTGCGGATGCGGTTGGATTGGTCTTTGCCGCTTCGTCTCGACGGATTACCTCGGGTCGGGCGCGCGATGTTGTGCGCCGACTCCCCCCCGAAATCCTCACTGTTGGGGTCTTTCGAAACGAACGTAAGGAACGGGTGACCGACATTGCCAACCGGATTGGGCTTCGGGCGGTGCAGCTTCATGGACAGGAGAGTCCGGCCGACACTCGTTGGATCGCGGCTCGGGTGCCAGCCGTTATTCGGGCTTTGTCCGCCAACGATCCGGTACTGCAACGTTTCGAAGAATTCGGTGATGTCCAACTGCTCATCGACTCGCCCCAACCTGGAAGTGGAACAGCGTTTGATTGGCAGAGCCTGGTCGCCATGAAGATTGAACACCCCTTCATTCTGGCTGGCGGGCTGAGCCCCGGTAACGTCCGGGTGGCCATTGACTCGGTAGCTCCGTGGGGAGTCGACGTCAGTTCCGGCGTCGAAGCGCAACCCGGACGGAAGGATCCGGTAAAGGTGCGTCGCTTCATTGCCGCGGCCAAGCAACTCTCGCCATCGAACCCTACCTAGGGAACAGCATGCACACGGACGTAGTTGTTCTCGGCGGTGGAGCGGCCGGTTTGGCCGCGGCAAGGGAAGCAATCCGACGTGGGGCGGCGGTCACCATGATCACGAGCGGTCCACCTGGCGGCGACTGCACCTTCACCGGCTGCGTCCCATCGAAAACCCTTATCGCGTCGGCTGCTGATGGAGCTTCGTTTGCTGATGCCTTCGCTCGGGTTCGTGACGTCGTGAACCAGATCGCTTTGACGGAGTCATCCCAAGTGCTGCGCGGCGAGGGGATCGAGGTAATCGAGGGATTCGGGACCTTGGTCGGGCCGGGAGTGGTAGAGGTTGAGGGTCGGTCTCTTGAGGGCCGCGGTGTTGTGTTGGCAATGGGCTCTCTACCGGCGATCCCATCGATTCCTGGGCTGGACCATGGCGCTGGCTCTGTGTCTGGCGCTGGCTCTGTGTCTGGCGCTGGCTCTGTGTCTGGCGCTGGCTCTGTGTCTGGCGCTCGCTCTGTGTCTGGCGCTCGCTCTGTGTCTGGCGCTGCGATTGTAACGAGCGACACCCTCTGGGGATTACAAGAGGCCCCGGAACTGATGACCATCATCGGTGCGGGAGCTATTGGTTGTGAACTCGGTCTCGCTCTGGCGGAGCTTGGAGTTGGGATCACGATCATCGAGGGTGCCTCAAGGGTTCTCCCCAATGAGGAGCCAGCGGTGTCTGAAATTGTTGGTGAATCCTTAACCCAGGCCGGAGTGCGGTTGCTTACGGATCACATGATCTCGACCATTGAAGTCGGTTCGCCGGGGCAAAGTCGTTCTGTTGTGACCCTGATGTCAAAATCAGAGGCGTCCAGCAGCCCCAATGGGGCAGGGGCGGCCGCTGGAAGCAAGGTCGTTGTGGTCGCCGATCGGATCCTCTTGGCCACCGGCCGTCAGGCGGTGGTCGCCGGTGCCGGAGACGTGGAGTTAAACCAGCGAGGGTTCGTAGCAGTAAAGGACACGCTTGCTACCTCAATCAGTCGGGTTTTTGCTGCCGGTGATGTAAACGGGCTCGCCCTTTTTACCCATGCCGCCGACGCGATGGGCCGGCTAGCCACCGGCAATATTCTGCGACACCTTGGGGCGAGGAAATTTCGGACCAACCTGGTTCCGCGGGTGACCTACACGTCTCCCGAAGTGGCTTCAATCGGCATTTCTGAAACTGACGCTGCCAAGAACGTGAAGGGGGCACGGGTGGCCGAACTCCCGATGACAGAGCACGACCGCGCCCGGACCGATGGGGTCACGCAAGGGTATATAAAACTCATCGCCGGACCGAGAAGACTTGGGGGAAAGCTTGGTGGCGGGCGGCTTATTGGGGCAACAATCGTGGCCCCACGAGCGGGCGAACTAGTGTCGGAGATCAGCCTAATGATGCGCGTCGATGCCATGGCTGGCCGGCTGGCTCAGACCATGCACCCGTACCCGTCGTGGTCCTATGGCTTGGCCAAGGCCGCAGGCCAGTTCTTCACCGAAGTTGAGGGGCGGTCAGCCCGTCCCGCTCGTTCGACCTAGGAGTTTTGAGTCAACGGGGGAAGAGATTGAGGAGCGAAGGGGTTTCGCTTTCATGGCCCAACGAGTGTATTCCCGACTACTTGCCATTGTGGCGGCACTGGTACTTGTCGCCAGTGCTTGTACAAGTTCGTCCCAAGAGACAAAATCAGCGGAGGACCAGCAGAGTTCCCAATCCCAGGGTGAAGAGACTGGGTCCGGTTCTGACGGTTTGGCTTCCCTACGAGATGAGCCAGCTCCTCCTGAGTCCTTTGACGGGGAGCCCGTCGGTTCGGCGCTTTTTGGAGATCGAAACGACCCCGCCTTTCCGCCCCCTTTGATTGACCCCGCAGACATCCAGAGCGGAGGTCCACCCCCCGACGGGATTCCATCAATTGACAATCCCATCTTTGCCTCAGTGTCCGACACTGACTACCTGAGTGATGAGGAGGCCGTCATTGTGGTGGAATACGGTGGCCAAGCCAAGGCGTACCCCGTCCAGGTTCTCATCTGGCATGAGATCGTGAATGACACTGTCGGTGGAGAACCGATCACGGTGACGTACTGCCCCCTTTGCAATTCGGCCCTTGCCTTCAAACGGAGTTTCGGATCCCGAGTGCTGGACTTTGGCACATCGGGTGAGCTGTATCAATCGGCCCTGGTGATGTATGACCGTCAAACGGAGTCACTTTGGGCCCACTTCACCGGGCAAGGGATCGTGGGCCACTTCTCTGGTGCTCAACTGGAACTGGTCCCGGCCCAGACCTTGTCCTACGCCGCGTTCGCCGCCCGCTATCCAGACGGCCTAGTTCTGACAACCGATACCGGATTCAATCGCAGCTATGGGTTGAACCCTTATGTTGGCTACGACGATGAGGCCACCGATCCCATCGGAGAATTTATCACCCAAGACATCGACGATCGGCTGCCTCCAAAGACCAGGGTGGTTGGGGTTCTCGCCCCCGGAGGACCGGTCACGGTCACACTGGAGGACCTATCGGGCACTGGCGTCTATGAACTTGATGCCAAGGCCGCCGGTGAGGGCGGGCCGATCGTGTTGTTCCATGCGGGTGGGTTGATGTCGTCCTTGGACAGCAGCAATATCGATGAGGGTCGTGATGTTGGTCAGACCGGGGCCTACCTGGCCCGCAGCGAAGATGGGACAAATCTCACATTCACGCAAAATGAAGACGGCCAAACATTCGTCGATGCTCAAACAGGTTCAACCTGGGCGGTTACAGGTAACGCCATCGACGGCGAACTTGAGGGTCAGCAACTTATCGCTGTGCCACTCCTGGACACCTTCTGGTTTGCGTGGTCTACCTATCGTCCCGACGCCTCCCTGGTTACCCTCTAAAGGATGATCAGGGAGGCATCGTGGAACCGTTAGGTTTCGGCCTCGAACTAGTTCTCGTACCGATTGAGTGACGAGACCATGGCCCGAAGGGATGCAGCAACGATGTCGGTGTGAATCCCGGCGCCCCATATTTCGGTGTCGCCGACCTTGAGTTCCATGTAGCAGGCGGCTTGTGCGTCGGCGCCGCCCCCAATGGCGTGCTCGTGGTAGTTCAAAACTCGGAAGCTGATATCCATTGCTTCACGTAGGGCGTTGGCGAAGGCTTCGATGGATCCGTTGCCTTCACCGGAAATTGTCTCCTCAGACCCGTCGCGTCGTACGACCGCTTCCATTATGGATCGATCCCGGCCTGAGGCGTTCTGACTGGAGGAGAACGAGACCAGTTCATAGGGTTTGGCTGGGTGAAGGTAATGACTTTGGAACAACTCCCAGATTTCTGAGGCCGAAACCTCCTTGCCTGTCGTGTCGGTTACCTGCTGAACGATTCGGGTGAACTCGATCTGCATTCGTCGCGGCAGATCGAGTTCTTGCTCGGATTTTAGGAGGAAGGCCACTCCGCCCTTACCTGATTGTGAGTTGACCCGGATGATGTCTTGGTAGGTTCGGCCGACATCGCGAGGATCGATTGGGAGGTAGGGCACTTCCCACAGCGTTTGGCCGGTTTTGGCCATGGCTTCGAGCCCCTTCTTGATGGCATCCTGGTGGGATCCGCTAAAGGCGGTGTAGACCAGGTCGCCGGCGTAGGGGTGACGGGGATGAACCGGCAACTGGTTGCAGTGTTCGGTCACCCGTCGAGCTTCGTTTATGTCGCTGAGATCAAGGCCGGGATCAACCCCCTGGCTGTAGAGGTTCAAGGCCAGTGTGACCAGGTCTACGTTGCCTGTTCGTTCACCGTTGCCAAAAAGGGTGCCCTCAACCCGGTCCGCACCAGCTAGCACACCGAATTCGGCCGCGGCAACGGCGGTACCGCGGTCGTTGTGGGGGTGGAGCGAGATCAGGACGGAATCGCGGTTCTTTATGTTCTGGTCGAACCACTCGATCATGTCGCCATAGATATTGGCAGTGCCTCCCTCGACGGTGGCGGGAAGGTTCAAGATGAGGGGGCGTTCTTCCGAAGCCCCGAATACATCCATGACCTCTTCGCAAATCTGGAGGGCAAAGGGCAGTTCGGTATCGGTGAAACTCTCTGGTGAGTATTCATAGCGAATGGTGGTGTCCGGGATTTGAGCTTCGGCCGCTACGCAAAGCTCGGCTCCGTTGACTGCGATATCAATAATGCCAGCCTCGTCCAGTCCGAAAACTACTCGCCGCTGCACCGTTGAGGTTGAGTTGTACAGGTGAACAATGGCCTGCTTGCAGCCTTGGAGCGACTCATAGGTTCGTTCAATGAGTTCGGGCCGAGCTTGGGTGAGGACCTGAATCGTGACATTGTCGGGAATCGCCCCGTCTTCAACAATCTGACGGACGAAGTCATAGTCGGTCTCGGAGGCTGACGGGAAGCCAACCTCGATCTCGGAGAATCCGATACGGACCAATTCTTCGAAGAGATGGCGCTTTCGTTCATAGTCCATTGGTTCTATGAGGGCTTGGTTGCCATCTCGGAGGTCAACCGAGCACCACAATGGTGCGCGGCTAATTGTTTTGGTGGGCCAGGTGCGATTGAGGTCGACTTGGGGGAAGGCTTGGTATTTGTGGACGGGCATTACGCCCGGTTTGTTGTTCTGAGAAACCAGATTGCGTGACATGACTATTGTTTGCTCCTGCTCGATTTTCGACTCTGACGACTTACAAGAAGCCCGACGCGCCTGATTAGGCGGCCGGGCTTAGAAGTCGGAGGTCGAGGAGGAGGTACATCAGTGGAAAGACTAGCCGTTCTATGAGGGATTTGCGTCAATCGCCTCCGAGAAGCCTCGGATCGTGATCTGGCCCATAAATCCGTTTCGGCCGGGCGGACACCATTATGAGTCGATCTCGCCGTTGGCCACTCGTCTGCCGTACGCGTGAAGGTCGGCCATCACATCAGGATCAACTACGAGTTGCTTGGAGGCCAGACTCTCTTTGATTCGAGAGTACAAGTCGGCTTCGGGGGCGCAGTGGGCACATTTGTGGAGGTGGCTCGCAACTTTCTTGGCCGTTTCCTCGTCGACTTCGCCGTCGAGGTAGCCCTGAAGGACCTCCATGATCTCTTCGCAACTCATTACGGATCTGCGGCGGAGAAACTTGATCACTTGGTGTCCTCCTGGTCGGATGGTTTTGTCGCTTGGGTCGAGTCGTAACGAAATGCACCCGAAACGTCAAGACCCTCGGATCCGATATGGTCACGAATTCGCTTGCGGCCCCGGTGGAGCCTACTCATGACTGTCCCGACCGGGACTCCAAGGAGTTCTGCTGCTTGCTGGTAGGGGAGGCCATTGATGTCCACTAACTCGACGACGGCGCGGAACTTTTCCGGGAGTTGGGCGAAGGCCTCGTCAATGACTGCATCAAACATTGGGTCAATGACACGGGCTTCGGGGCCGTCATGGTCGGCGAAGTCGGTGGAGCGCTCAAAGGTGAGATCCGGATCGTCAAGCAAGTCGGGTGTTTTCTTTCGCGCTCGATTGATGTTGGCGTTGCGCATGATGGTCATAAGCCACGCACGCGGGTAGCGTCCGTCAAATCTGTCGATGGCCCGATAGGCGCGCAGCAAGGTATCTTGCACCAGATCGTCGGCGTCGGCCTTGTTGCGGGTGAGCGACCACGCTGTTCGATAGAGCACATCAATTTCTGGCAGTACGAATGTGGCGAATGCTTCGTCTCCCTGTTCCTTATCGTGCGCCTTTGAAACGTCTGAAGGAGTCACGAGTACGACCATGCTGGACAGAACCGGTGGAAGGCCAAAGTCATTCCGCCATCCTTTCACGCCAAGCGAGCCCCGCCGCGTCAGTTGGGCCATAAGTCGGGGTTGCCAAGATCGCTCCTTTGCTAGCCTGGTCCTCATGAGTGATGGCATAACGTTGTATGAGGCCGTTGGTGGAGACGAATACTTCATCCGGCTGATTGACCGATTCTTTGACGATGTTGAGAATGACGAACGTATTCGAGACATGTATCCCCGGAGCCTTGAGGAGTCGAGATTTCGCACGTGGTCCTTTCTCGCCCAATACTGGGGCGGCCCCCAGACCTATAGCGAAAAGCGAGGGCACCCTCGATTGCGAATGCGACACATGCCGTTCAAGATCGGGCAGGCCGAGCGCGATTCCTGGTTCGCTCTCATGCGGGCCGCGGTAGAGGAAACCCCACTACCTGCTGGGCTTCCGCCCGAAGCGGTGGAAGAAATTCGAGTCATGCAGATTCGCTATTTCGATCACGCCGCTACAGCCATGGTGAACCAGATGCCGCCACAAAAGGCCGACGCCCCAATCAATTTGGTGATCAAAAACGGTGCCTAAGCCATCGTTTGTAATTTGGCACCGAGAGGCGTGACCCGCTTGGACAAGGGGATCGACGGAAAGAATTCGTAGCTAAATCCTTGACATTGTCATTCGAGTTGAGTCAACTTTGCTCGTCGTACCCGATTGGCGGGATACATAGAAAGAGGAGTTCGTCATGAACAAGACCGAACTGATTGATGCGGTTGCCGCAGGAGCGGACGTCTCAAAGAAGGACGCTGGGGCAGTCATTGATGCGATGTTTGCCGTCGTCATGGACAAGGTGTCCAAGGGAGAGAAGATCGCAATCCCAGGACTCATCTCCTTTGAGCAGGTTGATCGCAAGGCTCGCAAGGGCTTCAACCCTCAGACCGGTGAACCAATTCAGATTCCCGCATCCAAGGCCATCAAGGTAACGGCCGGGTCAAAGCTGAAGGCTGCCGCAAAAGGCAAGTAGAGGGCAAGTAGAGGGCAAGTAGAGCCTAAGTAGAAGTACGCACAAATAGAAGTAGGGCAAATAGAAGTAGGGCAAATAGAAGGTAGGCAGGGGACACAGCCCTACCCCCACGGTTCTTGGTACCTCGGCCCTTCGGCCGGGGTGCCCGGCGTTCTCCATGCCTCATCAGCAATACTCTCGGCTAGCTTGTCGCTGCCAGAAGGATGCTCCATGACAGATCTACCCCGCCCCATCGACTTGTTGCCGCACCGGTCACCGTTTCTCTTGGTCGATGAACTCACCAGCCTCGAGCCGGGGCAAAGCGTTTCGGGCCGATGGACCATTACGGGCGAGGAGTTCTTCTTCCCCGGTCACTTTCCTGGCCGTCCAACCCTGCCCGGAGTTCTGATGGTCGAAGCCCTTGCTCAAGTTGGAGCCTGCGCCGCCCTAGCGGACGAACGTTTCGCTGGACGCATCCCGCTGTTCGGGGGGGCTGACAAGGTCAAGTTCCGACGCCAAGTGGTCCCCGGCGAGGTGTTGGACCTTGAGGTGAGTTTTCGGAGAATGGGAAGTCGTGGCGGTCGAGGGTCTGGTGTGGCCTCAGTTAAAGGCGAAATCGCGTGCCAGGCTGAGCTTATGGTGGTGCTGGTCGAAGCCTAGCGAGAGCAGGCCCCCTTGGCCGTGATTAGCTTGCGGGGGCCAGGACGAGTGAGCCATTGTGTCCGCCGAATCCGAAGTTGTTGGATATCGATGGGCCCGGAGTCCATTCTTGGCCTGCTCCGGTCGAAAGATTCAAGCCGGGTAGTTCTGGGTCCTGCTCGGCAAAGCCGACCGTTGGTGGAACCCGCCTGTTGGTCATGGCGAGAACCACTGCCGCGGCCTCAAGCGCTCCTGCAGCACCAAGCGCATGGCCGGTCACTCCCTTGGTGGAGGTGATGATTGGGCCAGGGTCGGTTCCGAACATGTCGGCGTATGCGTGAGCCTCCGCTGCGTCGTTGAGCGGCGTTGAGGTGCCGTGGGCATTGATGTGAACAATGTCGGATGGTTGGAGACCGGCGTCCTGTAGGGCGTAGCGCATGACAGTCATAGCCCCGCTACCTCCGGGGGCCGGTGCGGTGATGTGATGGGCGTCGGCTGAGCTCCCGGAGCCAAGGATTTCAGCCAGAATGGCGGCACCGCGATTGGTGGCGTGTTCCCACTCCTCCAGAACAAGGACCGCGGCACCTTCGGCGATGATAAATCCGTCGCGTCGAGCATCAAAGGGCATAGAAATCTGCTGGCTTGACATGGCTGTCATATTGCGGAACCCGGCCTGGGCCGTGGCGGTTAGAGGTGCCTCGGCCCCTCCCGATACGACGACGTCGCAGCGTCCCCAGCGGATGAGGTTGGTGGCATTGCCAATGGCGTGAGTTCCGGCAGCACAAGCCGTCACGGTTGCCTCGCATGGGCCTTGCAGACCATGGCGCATCGAAACGGACGCGGCGGCGGCATTCGGCATCATCATCGGGACCAAAAAGGGTGAGACTCGGCGGGATCCCTTCTCGTGCTGTTTGACAATCTCGGCTTCGTTGGTGCCGATGCCCCCAATGCCGGTTCCGATGAGCGAGCCAGCGCGAGTGGGATCCACATCAAGGTCACCCGCTTGGTCGAGCGCTTCAGCCGCGGCCGCTAGGGCAAACTGGCTGAAACGATCAGATCGGCGGGCCTCCTTCTTGTTGTTGTCAAAGTAGGGGAGAGGGTCCCACTCGAGGAGTTCACGACGATCACCGTCTGGTGGGGCTCGAAACAGGCCTTCCCAAAAGGCGGTAGCACCGACGCCACATGGGGCGACGACGCCGAGGCCGGTAACGGCGACCCTTCGTGGTTCCATTAGAGCTTGCCGACGACCAGGTCGTAGGCGGCGCCGATAGTTTCGACCCCTTCGAGTTCCTCTTCTTCGACGGTGACATCGAACTCTTCTTCCAACGCCATAACAAACTCGACGAGGTCGAGGCTGTCCGCATCGAGATCCTCGGCGAATGTGGCTTCCGGGGTGACTTTGTCGGCGTCTACCTCGAGCACCTCCACGGCACATTTTTTCAGTCGTTCGAAGTTGTCTTCACTCACGATTATTTCCCTTTGTCTGGCTTGTTGTTGTACTGGTCTGTTGTTGTACAGGCTTGTTGTTTCTGAACCCTGGCCACGGGCGGTGCCAAGTCTACGGGGGCGGCTCAGCCTCCCATACCAAGTCCCCCATCAACCGGGATGGTTGCTCCGGTGATGAAGGAGGCGCCATCGGAGGCCAAGAACGAAACGGTGGCGGCAATGTCTTCGGGAGTTCCGACCCGACCCAGGGGAACGGCACCGACCATTGCCTCGCGAGCGGAGTCGCTGATCTTGGCCAACATGTCTGTCTCGATCGGGCCGGGTGCGACCAGATTCACGGTGATGTTTCGGGAAGCGAACTCTCGGGCCAAAGACCGGCCAAGTCCGACCAGGCCCGCCTTGGAGGCAGCATAGTTGGCTTGTCCAGTCTGCCCGAGGTTGCCTACGACCGACGACATGAGGATGATCCGGCCCCAACGGTCCTTCATCATGAGTCGGATGGCTCGTTTGGCCACCCGGAAAACTCCAGTCAGGTTGGCGTTAACCACGGAGGTGAAATCGCCCTCTTTCATCCGCAGAACGAGGCTGTCCTTGGTAATTCCAGCGTTGGCCACCAGCACCGCGACTGGCCCGAGTTCCTTCTCAATAGTGGAGAAGGCCGAGTCGACCGAGTCGGAGTCGGTGACATCGATTGGAACCCACAAAAGATTCTGATCTACCCCCTCTGGCTCAGAACGAGAGCCAATGGCGACGACGAACCCGTCTGCGCTTAAGCGTCGGGCGCAGGCGAGGCCAATTCCCCGACTTCCCCCGGTCACAAAGGCTACCCTTGGTTGCGTTGATGTTGGCGACGTGCTCATCTGCTCACTCCCCATCCCGACCAAGTTTTGGCGTCTCCACTTTCATATTTGACCTGTTCTGTTGGTGCTTTGACCTGTTCTGTTGGTGCCCCAGAGTCCGTGGGTCTCCGGCCCAACGGACGATGACCGTACCCCAGGTCATGCCAGCACCAAAGCCGACAAAGAGAACCTTGGCTCCGGCGAAGAGCCGGCCCTCATCCAACGCCTTGTCCAGGACCAGTGGAATTGATGCGGCGGAGGTATTGCCCGTCTCGTGCAGTCTCATCGCTGTGTTGTCCATGGAGAACCCGATCCGCTTCCATGCCGCCTCCACGATTCGAATGTTGGCCTGATGGGGAATGATCAAATCGATGTCTTGTACGGCCAGCCCCGCGTTGTCGAGCGCGCGACCGACCGAGCGCTGCATGACGCTTATGGCCTGACGAAAGACTTCTCTTCCTTCCATCTGCCAGACCCCACCATGCTCGGCGTACAAAATGGAACGATACTGACCGGCTGATCCAAGGTCGAATGCCAGAAGTTCACCCTCACCGGAATCGTTACGTTCAAGGATGACGGCACCTGCCCCATTGCCGAAAAGAATGCCGGTATCGCGCTGGCTGTAGTCGGTGATGTAGTCCATCATCTCCGATCCAATGAGCATGACCCGACTCAGGCCTTGGGCCAGGAGGCCATTGGCCATGACCAGGCCATAGACCCAACCAGAGCACACGGCCTGAATATCGAGTGCTCCACAGTCGAGTCCGAGTTTGTGGGCCACTACCGGTGAACTCCCGGGGGCTATGTACTCCGGGGTAGTGGTGGCCAACAGGAGGTGGTCTATCGATGATGGGTCAAGGCCAGCTCGTTCCAGGGCTTTTGCCCCGGCAACAACCGCCATTTCCGTGGTCGTGCTGCCAACGCGCCGTTCGCCAATCCCGGTTCGTTCGCGGATCCACTGATCGGAGGTCTCCATGGATTTAGCCAGATCGTCGTTGCTGACAACCTGGTCCGGTAGATGGCTGCCCACGCCCGAGAAACAGAACCCGCCGGTCATCGTGGAACTCCTGGTTGGAACTGCCCGCACCAACGCGAACCTGAATGAGCAGACATGGACTGGGGGCCCGGATGCTCAGACACGAAGCCAGGCAACAGGCTGGGAGGTGGTAACACGCTCTCCCGACAGCGCGAGCATGCCTTGGAGCGAGCCATGAAAGGGCGAGCGTACTTCGACCTTACCTACCTGTCCGATCAGTTGCCCAGTGGCAACGGATTCGCCGACTTTGATGGTTTGCGCTGGCTGGAACACTCCGGTCCCCGGGCTCACAATTAGTCGTTCGACCGCGTAAAGGAACTCACCTTCACTGGCGCCGGCTCCGGTCACCTGGGCGCCGGGCGGGCCTGGTTGTGAAAGGGTCTCAAGAAGTTGGTCGACGTCGCCTGGCGACTGAATGGAACTGGTCGATACACCGGTGCCTTTGAGGGTCCGTTTGGCCATACCGGTCAGGACGGAGCCAGGTCCTAGTTCGATGAAGACGGTCGACCCGGCAGAATGCAAACTGTGAAGGGTCTGGCGCCAGCGCACGGGGCTCGTGAGTTGAGCGCCCATTAGGGAAGACCACTCCTCACCCCGGGAATGGGGGAGACCATCAACGTTGGCAAAAACCGGACGATTTGGGTCTCGGAGTTCGGTATCGGCAATTGCCTTTCGCAAACGGTCGCGGGCTTGGGCCATGAACGGGGTGTGAAAGGCTCCTCCGACCTTGATGGGTAAGATTCGTTTAGCTCCAAGTTCTTTGGCGTTGAGTGACGCCGCAGCAATGGCGGCAGGCGATCCAGCGATTACGACCTGGCCGGGGGCATTGAAATTGGCCACCCACACGTCGCCATCGGTTCGGGTGCAGGCCACCTCGACTTTGTCGTCATCGAGTCCGAGCACCGCAGCCATCGTGCCCTCTTGGGCGTCGGCTGCGGTTTGCATGGCGTTGCCTCGCTCCGTAACGAGGCGAACCCCATCTTCGAAGCTGATAGCACCGGCGGCGGTAAGGGCTGAATACTCTCCCAGGCTGTGGCCAGCATGAAATGCTGGTTCGACCCCGGTTCGTTCGATGGCGTCGAGCACGACCATGCTCAGGATAAAGGTGGCTAGTTGGGAGTTGCGGGTCTCCGTGAGGGTTTGGGCGTCGGCGCTCACCAGGAGTTGCTCGACGTTGCGGCCGCTGAGGTCACTCGCCTCTTCGACCAGCTCCCAGGAGGGGTGGTCTTTCCAGGCGGTGCCCATCTGAGGCTTCTGGGATCCCTGACCGGGAAAGGTGAAGGCGATCATCACGGAACTCATTGCCTATTCAGACCAGCCTGTTGACGATCTGGTTTCACTTTTCTTTTCACCCTTCATACTTGTCGGATTTGCCTGCCGTGACACCGAATTACCTGCATTACGTCGGAAGGCTGCCTCGCGTCCAAGGCCAAGAACTATGACCAGTACAAAGAGGGAAACGAAGAGCGGACGGAGGAAAGAAAGCAATGTCCGCCCATTTTTGGGAAGCACGACCATCCGAACAGGCTACGCTAGCGGGTCCGCAATTCTTATGCTGAAGCTGACAGCTTGGAAACCCAGCAGCCCGGGTGGCGGAATGGCAGACGCGGCGGATTCAAAATCCGCTGTCCGAAAGGGCGTGTGGGTTCGAATCCCACCCCGGGCACCACATGCTGGTCCAGTGAACAGGGGACATTCGTCTTCTGTGCTTGTGGCCGTTGGCGACCTGGAGGTGCCACACACCATGTCCCGAGCATCCATCGAACGCCGCCTGATTGACATTTCCAGCGAGATGAAAAAGATCGAACACGAGCTTTCTGTGATCGATGAACAGCTTGCTCACTTTGCTGACACGGCCGATGATGCCAGACTTCGGTCCTTGGTTTCGGAGACCCCGCTGGCAGCCAAGGAGTATCGAGAAGCTGAGAAAACTGTGAGTGCGCTACGACGGGACCGAGAATCGTGGGCCCTTCGCCTGCGGAAGCTGGAGCAACGTCAAGATCAACTTTTAGATGACCTGATGGAGGGCACATCGTGACGACCGACGACGCAAGTGTGAGGCCCGATGGGGGCTTGGCCAAGGCGTTACGCCTCGTCATCGCCGAAGATGAGGCCATCATCCGCTTGGATTTGAGGGAAACTCTGGAAGCCGAGGGTTATGAGGTCGTCGGTGAGGCTAGCGACGGAGCAGAGGCCATCCGTTTGGTCAGCGAGTTGGAGCCCGATGCTGCCATCCTGGATATCAAGATGCCTGGGACAGACGGTATGGAGGCTGCCAGAGAAATCATCGGAGCCAAACAGGCCGCAGTTGTCATTCTGACGGCATTCTCCCAACGTGATCTCATCGAACAAGCAAGAGACGTTGGAGCGTTGGCCTATGTAGTCAAACCATTCCATCGCAACGAACTTGTACCGGCCATCGAACTTGCAATCGCCAGGTTCCGAGAACTGGCGGCGGCCTCGGCCGAGGCCGAGTCCCTGGCCGAACAACTCGAAGTCCGAAAGGTTGTCGATCGGGCGAAGGGCATATTGATGGACCAATGCTCCATGACCGAACAAGACTCGTTCCGGTTTCTGCAGACCAAAGCAATGTCGAGCAGACTCAGCATGATGCAGATTGCCTCTCAGGTCCTGGATGGAGATCTCCGACCCTGATGTCAACCTTGATGCTTATCGATGGCAATTCGCTGACCTACCGGGCGTTTCATGCCCTTCCACCCGATCTTGCGACTTCATCGGGGCAACCCACCAATGCGGTGCTCGGATTTACCTCCATGCTGATCAACCTGGTCAGGGATCATCGCCCAGACGGTGTTTGCGTCGCCTTTGATCGGCCGGAGCCAACTTTTCGCCACAAGCTGGTCCAGACCTATAAGGGGAACCGAGACAAGACCCCGGACACCCTGATTGATCAAATGGGTTTGGTTCGCCAGATTGTCGAAACTCTGAAGCTCCCCATTGTTGAGCTCGCCGGCTATGAAGCTGATGACGTCATCGCCACTCTGGCCTCTCAAGGCGCCGAAGCAGGCCACGATGTCCTGATTGTGACTGGCGACCGCGACAGCTACCAGTTAGTCAAGGACCCCCACGTCAAGGTCATCTACAACAAGCGCGGCGTAAGTGACTACGCCCTCTATGACGAGGCCGGAATACTGGAACGAACGGGGGTGCGTCCGGACCAGTATGTGCAGTACGCCGCCTTGCGGGGTGATCCTTCGGACAATCTGCCCGGGGTGCCCGGAGTTGGAGAGAAGACGGCGGCCAAACTGATCAACAAATACGGAGGTATTGATGGCATTTACGATCACGTCGAGGAGCAAACGCCCAAGCTGAAGTCCAATCTGATCGAGAATGAGGAGTTGGCCAGAGTCAACGTGGACATGATGCGACTCATCAGCGACGCTCCTGTTGGGGTTGAGGTCTCTTCCCTCTTGCATCCCGAAGCCTTTAATGTCACCGAACTTCAGAAGGTTTTCGACTTCCTCGAGTTCCGTATGATGGATCGCCTCCTGGCAGCGTTCGATCAGTTGAATGGTCCGATGGGTGGCGACTCCCAGGCGACTCAGGGCCAGGACCTGGTCGTCAATCTTGGGCCAGCCCCAACTGAAGACGACATTGCGACCAGACTTGATGAGCTACTAAGTCGAGAATCTGCGGTTGCTGTAGCTGGTGGCGGCGTTGACTTCGCTCAGGGTGGCGATATCGCTGGATTAGCGATCGTCGTGGACCTCTCAGCCGGAGAGATTCTTTGGTGTCCAATGGAGTTGCTTCAAACCGAGTCTGGCTCGGCGGCAATAGCCCGATTGTTGGGCGAAGATGGCCCGGGCATTGAGGCCCATCAGGCGAAGCCGTTGGTGAAGGCGCTGCTTCGCCGAGGATGGCGTTTAAGCGGGTTGGTCCAGGATACGGCCCTGTCAGCCTATCTCCTTGACCCAAGTCGACCCACCTACGCCTTGGAGGACCTGCTATCGCAACGGACAGATTTGTGTTTTCCGGCCGACAGCGGGCCTCCAAGCGGCCAGTTAGATTTTGGTGAGAGCGATATTTCTCCAGCTCTTAGGGCGGCGAGGAATGCTTTGGCCGTCGCTCATGTCGCTCCGGTCCTAGCTGCTCTCCTGGATGAAAATGGTCTCACCAAGCTGAACTCGGAGATCGAAGTCCCGCTGGTAGGAGTCCTGGCGCGGATGGAACATGTTGGTATCGGAGTTGATCGGGCCGAACTGGAAGCTCTCAACCGAGACATGACGGCCGAAGCGGCCATGCTGGCCTCCCAGGTCCAAGAGGATGCTGGCGAGGTCTTCAACGTCAACTCGACCAAGGCGCTGCGAGAAATCTTGTTTGAGAAACTCGGTCTAACGCCGGGCAAGAAAACCAAGACGGGATACTCGACCAATCAAGCAACCTTGGAGAAGCTTCTGGGAGAGCACCCGATCATCGAGCATCTCCTCCGCTATCGAGAGGTCGAGAAGTTGCGTTCCACCTACGGAACGTCCCTGCTAGCCGAGGTCGATGATGATGACCGGATTCGGGCGACATTTAATCAGACGGTGGCCAGAACTGGTCGGCTTTCCAGTGAGAACCCGAACCTTCACAATATTCCCGTGCGCAGCGAGTTAGGCCGAAGCTTTCGCAAGGCCTTCATCCCGCGTGAGGGCACCGAGTTTGTTGTTGCGGACTACAACCAGATCGAATTGCGCTGCATCGCTCATCTTTCTGGAGATCCTGGACTGATTGAGGCATTTACCTCGGGCGAAGACGTTCACCGATCGGTTGCCTCGCGCGTCTTTGGCGTCCCTCCCGAGGAGGTGACCTATGAGCAACGAAGTCGCGCCAAAATGGTTTCCTATGGTCTGGCTTACGGAATGGAGTCCTATGGCTTGGGGCAGCGACTGGGAATCAAGACAAGCGAGGCAGCAGCAATCCTTGAGTCCTATTTCGCTGGTTTTCCCTCGGTGAAGGAGTACATGGAGGCCACCGTCACCGAAGCTCGCAACCGCGGCTACACCGAAACCCTCTTTGGTCGACGTCGGGCCATCCCTGAACTCCAGAGTGATCGGGTCCAGGTCCGCCAAGCAGGGGAGCGGCAGGCCATGAACGCCGGAATTCAGGGTCTAGCCGCCGACATCTTCAAGGTTGCGTTAGTCAGACTCGAGCATCGATTGCTGGCCGAAGGCCTACAGAGCGTGGTGGTGCTCCAAGTGCACGACGAGGTAATCCTTGAGGTCCCTCCCCAAGAAAAGGATCTGGCGGTTACAGCCATTGTGGAGGTGCTCACCGGTGCCTTCGAGTTGAGGGTGCCATTGGAGGTCAACCTGAGCTTCGGTATGTCATGGGCTGAGGCCAAAGAGTAGGAAGCCTAGAATCGATATGAGTCCCAAAGCCCGATCGGGGCACTGGTTTGAAGAGTTGGCCGACCATATGGGCCCTGCCTACCTGCGGTATAGCTTCACCCAAGGGACCGCACAGGAGGTCGAGGTACTCATTGATATTCTAGGCCTTGAGCCAGGAGACCGGGTGCTCGATGTGGGGTGTGGACCGGGACGTCACGCGCTCGCCCTGGCCGAACGAGGGATGGACGTCGTTGGCGTTGACATCTCCGAAACCTTCATCGCCGTCGCTGAAGCCGCAAGCCAAAATCTGTCTTCGCCGACCAGTCGAGCCCAATTCCACCGGGCCGACGCTCGAGATCTGGACTATGTGGGTGAATTCGACGCTGTCATTTCTTTGTGTCAGGGCGCATTCGGGCTTTCTGGAGGCAAAGGAGCCAACGATGAGTTGCCACGCAGAGAGTTGGATGAATCGATTCTTGCCGGAATGGCCCAGGCCCTGAAGCCGGACGGAAAGGTAGCCGTTTCAGCCTTTTCGGCCTATTTCCAGGTCCAGTACCTGGAGGACGGGGATCGTTTCGACGCTCAACGGGGTGTGAATCTCGAAACCACCACCGTTCGTGACCAAGTCGGAGAACCGATGGGGGCCGAGCTGTGGACAACCTGTTTCACTCCGCGTGAGCTTCGTCTTCTGGCCAGAATCGTCGGACTTCGCCCGTTAGCTGTTTATGGAGTAGCGCCGGGCAAGTACGGACGGGGAGACCCAAGCATTGAACAGCCGGAGTTTCTGCTCCTGGCTGCTAGTGTTTAGGGCTTGGTTGGGATAGTCCCACCCCTGCCGGCGTCCAGACTGCGGAGTGTTTCCGCCGACTTGGGAGCCGAACAGGTCAAACGAAAGTCCGCTACCTCGTGTCCGCTACTGAATCAACCACTCCTGAAACCTCCACAGACCAGGCCGCGTCCTCCGAGACTGCGCCACAAGTAACACCAGCCGAACAGGCACCAGCAGCCGAGGAGGCAATGCCGACCGAGCCCGGAGCATACGTTCCTCGCCAGATCATCGAGAACGACCTGGGAGACTCTCTCGAAGCCGCCTACGCCAACTCGATGGTTTCCATCGATGATGGTCAACTCGTAACCGGGTCCGTGGTCCGGGTCGATCGTGACGAGGTATTGCTCGATATCGGCTACAAAAGCGAGGGAGTCATTCCCGCTCGGGAGCTTTCGATTCGTAACAACATTGACCCAGGCGAAATCGTCAATGTCGGTGATGAGATCGAAGCCCTTGTGCTCCAAAAGGAAGACAAGGAAGGCAGGCTGGTTCTGTCCAAGAAGCGAGCCCAGTACGAACGGGCTTGGGGAACCATCGAGGGAGTCAAGGAGCGGGACGGCATTGTTTCTGGCCCAGTCATCGAGGTGGTCAAGGGCGGTCTCATTGTCGATATTGGGTTGCGTGGCTTCCTACCGGCGTCTCTCGTTGAGTTGCGACGGGTCCGGGATCTCCAGCCCTACGTTGGTCAGCACCTCGACGCCAAGATCATCGAACTAGACAAGAATCGCAACAATGTTGTGTTGAGTCGTCGCGCCTTCCTCGAAGAAACCCAGAAGGAACAGCGCGAGGACTTCTTGGCCAATCTGGCTCCGGGTGAGGTTCGTAGCGGGGTGGTCAGCTCGGTTGTCAACTTTGGGGCCTTCGTTGACCTTGGAGGCATGGATGGACTGATCCACGTATCAGAGTTGTCCTGGAAGCATGTTGATCATCCTGGATCGGTTGTCGCTGTCGGTGACGAGGTCACCGTCCAGGTTCTTGAGGTCGATCTTGACCGGGAACGAATCAGCCTTTCGTTGAAGGCAACCCAACAGGATCCATGGCAAGAGTTTGCTTCTTCTCACCGAGTGGGCGAGCTCGTCTATGGCCGGGTCACCAAGTTGGTTCCCTTCGGCTCCTTTGTCCAGGTCGGGGATGGCATCGAGGGGCTGGTGCACATCTCAGAGATGTCAGCCCATCATGTCGATCTGCCCGAGCAAGTTGTTACTCCGGGAGAGGAGCTGTGGGTCAAGATCATCGACATCGATCTCCAGCGTCGCCGAATTTCCCTATCGATCAAGCAGGCCGCCGAGGGTGGCGTTGTGGCCCAGGAGTATCAGGAGCACTTTGGCGAGCACGCCTTTGATGAGGAAGGCAACTACATCGGTCCAACCGATGTCGATCCTGCGGTCGAAGCAGCATGGGCTGAGTACTATGAAGAACTCGATCCGGAGAGCCCCGAGGCAGCAGCAGCAGCGACGCAAGAATCGAACGCATCGAGTGCCGACTCGTCCGAGGAGTCAGGATCCGCCGCTGAGGCGGTTGTTGAGGCTGAGGCGGCCCCGACCCCGGTGGAAACCTCGACCCAAAGCTCCGAGGAGCCCGCAAGCGACCAGTAGTCGCCGGTCTTCCCCGGAGACGAACAACAGAGTCCAGCATGGAAGCCGCCCGAGAGGGCGGCTTTCTTCAGATTTGCTACGAACCTCAGTTTCAGGTTCCTCGAAGCTGTCGGCCTTAGGTGATTAAGCCCAACGACCCCCTCATTGTCGACATAGTCCACCCGCCCTGGTGAAGAACTTCGGTGAACACCTAAGTCTTCGGCCATGATGCGCCGACATGAGACCTAGGCCAATTGGCTTCAGAGGCGAACCATCCCTCTGACCTGTCTTAGGAGAAGCTTGTGAGTTCACGGCGAACAATCATTCTGATCGTCGCTCTGGTGATGAGTGCGGTGTCAGTTTTTGGAATCTTTAGTTACGTCAAGGGGGTCGAAGAGACGGCCACCGCCGAGCAGGTCACGGGGACCTACTGGGTTGTCAAGGATGAGATCCCCAAGGGAACCGACATTGACCGCGTTATCCAAGAAGGCATGTTGGTTGAGGTCGACGTTCCTTTGGAGCTTCTCCCAGATACCGCTATTGCCGAGCCGGCGAGCGAGCTGAAAGGCAACGTGGCGGTTACCACCTTGCCTCGCAACACCCCAATCGTGGCTGGGCTCTTCTTGCCATCGGACGTGATCGCCACTGGTGTCACCGAACGTCTGGCCGAAAAGGGATTGGTTACCGTAACCCTGGCATTGGATCAGGTGCGCACGGCTGCCTATCAGATTCGACCCGGCGATTTTGTCAATATCTTGTCGGTGAGGCCCGCTGAGTACGTTGAGGACCCGTCTCAGTCCGATCTGCCTCCAGATCAGCGGACTGATATTGCATACGAGACCAACCGTGACGGCATTGACCCCTTCATCAGCGATGCCCGCTATGTGTATCAGATGGTTGAGGTTTTGGCCATCGATAAGGCTCTGACCCCTCAACTGGGCGAAAACGCCGAAGAGGGAGCGACTGCGCCGGCCGGAAATCAGGGTTTGGTCACTTTGGCCGTGCCGCCCGAGGCCGTTCAGCTCATCTTGTCCATGGGCACCGACTCGCTCTACTTGTCGCTCGTTCCTCAGAACTATGAGCCACGTCCTCTCGGACCGGTCAACATTGATCTCGACCAGTTCCCGGCTGAAGTGGCCGAGCAGCTGACTCCGTATTTCGAACAGCCGGTTGATCAAGAGGCCGGAGACCCGGCCACCGATCAGTAGCAAGAACTGTCCGTAACCATCCACTACGCGTTGGAGATCGCAGGATGATTGAAGAACTCAACGACTTCTCGAGTTTCGGGTTAGACGAACACTCGTCGGTCGGATCCGATACCGCAGTGGCCCCTGGGGTTGATACCCGACTCCCAAATGGGGCTGCGCTAGCGGTCGTCGACGCGGACCAAGCGGTTCGCGACTACCTGGCCAACCAGCTTGGGGAGGGCGTCGCCGCCGCCGCATCGATGGCAGAACTCGAGACCCGGTTTGGCATGGGACCGATTGTGGTTGTGCTCGGCCCATCGTGCGCCGCTCCTTCAGACCTGGCGGTCGTTGAGCGGTGGACGAGAACCAACCCCGAGGTCGGCTCAATTCTGGTGACGAGCGAGCTAACCACAACTCTGCTCCAGACAGCTCTGCGTGCCGGAGTCAAGGACGTGATCTCGGCTCCCATTGATCAGATCCAGCTAATCGACACAGTTGGACGAGTGGCCGAGGGCCTCTCCGTGGCCAAACCAATGCCTTCTGGACCGGGTGAATCCGAGTCGATCGAGGTCGATGGGACCGAAGGTCGGATCATTTCTGTCTTCTCCACCAAGGGTGGTTCGGGCAAGTCAGTAACGGCTACCAACCTTGCAGTTGCCTTGGCCCGTCGTTCCGACAAGCCGGTGGTCCTCATCGATGCTCACTTGCAGTTTGGTGATGTGGCCGTGATGTTGAAGCTTCAGCCCCAGCACACCGTTGTCGATGCCATCTCCCAGCTTGACCGGCTCGATGTCACCATGGCCCATGATCTCATGACAGTTCATGAGGAGTCAGGACTCATGGTGCTCCCTGCTCCACTAGAGCCAGCGTTCGCCGACCAGATTAGTGGGGCCCAGATGGTCCAGCTTGTGCATCTCGTGCGCTCCTTCGCTGGGCATGTCGTGCTCGACATGCCAGCGTTCTTTATTGATGTGGTGCTCAGTTTGCTTGAGGCCAGTGATGACATCATCTTGGTCGCGGGCTTAGATATCCCGAACATTAAGAACGTGAAGCTGGGTCTTTCGACCTTGGCCCTGCTCGACATTCCCCGCGAGAAGCTGCATCTGGTTCTGAATAGGGCCGACTCTAAGGTGAAGCTTGATGTTGGTGAGGTCGAAAAGACGCTGCAGATTCAGGCCGCAGCGCATGTTCCTTCCGATGTGACCGTTCCGATTTCGGTCAACAAGGGATCTCCTGTGGTGATCTCATCGGCAAAGTCTGGGGTCGCTCGCGCTTTTGAGCAGCTAGCCGGACGGTTCCTTGATGGTGCAGCGGCGGTTGAGAAAACCTCAACTCGCCGGAAGTTCTTTGGTTGATTGAGCGAGGAAGCTAAATGTCTCTGTACAAGCGTCTCCATGAGGCGAGCAACGACGAGATGCCGGGTAACGCCGGCCTTGAGACCGGGCGTCAGAACCCTGCTCTTGAGGAGCTTCGTCACCGGGTGCATACCACCCTGATCGAAGAGCTTGGCCCGATTCTCTATGACCAGAGAATGGGCGAAGAAGAGCTCCGTAAGAAGGTTCACGAGGCACTTCATGCGGCCATAGCCATGGAGCGCACGCCCCTGGCTGCTGCGGACAAGGCCCAACTGATTCAGGATGTCTCAGATGACATCCTCGGCTATGGCCCAATCGACAAGCTGCTCCGAGACGACGATGTCTCCGAGATCATGTGCAATGGCCCGAAGCAGATCTTCGTCGAACGCTCGGGCAAGCTCACCCTTGACGACGTGGCTTTTATTGATGAAAACCACTTACGGCGGATCATCGACAAGATCGTGGCCCAGATTGGACGGCGAATCGATGAGTCCTCACCGTTGTGCGACGCTCGTTTGCCCGATGGTTCCCGTGTCAACGCCGTCATCTCGCCTTTGTCGGTCGGTGGTCCGTTCTTAACCATTCGAAAGTTCAAGGCAGACCCACTTCGCATCGATGACCTGATTCGATTTGGAACACTGAGCGTGCACTCTGCACGATTCTTGCAGGCATGCATCGTCGGAAAGCTCAACGTCATTGTTTCTGGTGGCACCGGTACCGGCAAGACCACGATGCTCAACGTCTTGTCTTCCTTCATTCCCGCCGATGAGCGAATCATCACGGTCGAGGACGCTAAGGAACTTCAACTCATCCAGGATCATGTTCTCTCGCTGGAAACCCGGCCCCCGAACGTGGAGGGCAAGGGTGAGGTCTCGATTCGAGATCTGGTAAAGAACACTCTGCGAATGCGTCCCGACCGAATTGTGGTCGGGGAGTGTCGTTCGGGCGAGGCACTGGACATGTTGCAGGCCATGAACACCGGGCATGACGGCTCGCTAACCACCTTGCACGCCAACAACCCTCGTGATTCACTCAGCCGCCTGGAGACTCTGGTTCTGATGTCCGGGTTCGACCTTCCGGTGCGAGCAATCCGTGAACAGACGGCTTCGGCCGTGGACATGATCGTGCAATTGCAGCGCCTTCGTGACGGCAGTCGTCGGATTACCCACATTACTGAGGTCTCCGGCATGGAGGGTGACATCATCACCTTGCAGGACGTTTTTCTCTTCGACTTCTCCGCCGGAGTAGATGAGTCTGGCCGGTTCAAGGGTTCGCTAAAGCCGACCGGTGTGAGGCCAAAATTTGCCCAAAAGCTCGCAGATCACGGTATTCGTCTTGGACCAGAGATGTTCTCGCCTACTCAGGCCGAACCGACTCCCCAACAGGGTCGAGGTCGCCGATGAAACGACTCCTCGCCCTTATCCTGGCTGCATTTACGCTCATCCTGGCTGCGCTTCCAGTCTCTGCCCAGGAGGAAGCTACCGGCCCATCAACACTGGTGGTTCACGAGGTCGATGCACGCCAGTCGACAACAAGAGTCTCACTTCTTGCTGATAGCTACGACTTTGCTCCAGAGGGAGTGGCCATCGAAGAAAATGGTGAATCGCTTGCGCCGTCTCGGATCAGTACCGCAAGTCAAACATCGGCTCCGCGGGAGATTGTCTTTGTAGTCGATGCCAACTCTGCCCTCACCGCTGGCGATGTGTTTGAGTCGGTCAGAGACCAACTCAGCGTCGAGATAGCCAAGTTGCCACGGGGAACGACCGTTTCAGTTATAAGCGCTGGCCTCGTCGCAACTGTGGTTGTCGAGCCGACGAGCAATCTGCAGCAGGCTGCAAGCTCAGTGAAGAACATGCGTCAGTCGCGAGCGACCTCTCTGTTTGAGGCTATTCGAGTCGCAGGCGGGTTGTTGAGCGATGACTCTTCGGCCTACCAGACGGTCATGGTCTTTTCCGGGACAGTTGACCCGGGATCGAGTATCGACCCTCTAGCAGCGGCCCAGACCATGATTTCCAAGCGGGCTCAGATGGTGGCCTTTCGCTACCAGGCTGGTGATGATCGGCTATCGGAGATCATCGATGTGGTTGGTGGCTTGACCGTCGGGACATCAGATCCCGATGCCGTTGGCGAAGTGCTCCAAAGCGCGGTCGTCGCCGCATCCGATCGGATCATCGTAGAGTTCGCTGGCGTCGAGACTTCCCAGGAGCGGGGCGATACCAAAATTGTCATTGATGGGGCCAGCGTGAGCTTCTCCTACCCCGGTCAGCGCCTAACCACCAGTATAGCCGGGCTCGCTCCTCTGGAAGCCGGATCGGTTGGGGGCCTGGGAATCCTGCAGAACACGATGGGCTTCTACGCACTTCTTGCCTTAGCGTTTGTGAGCGTTGGGCTGGCCGTTTTCTCATTCGGGAGCATATTCGCAAGTGGAGAAACGTCTCTAGAGGGACTCATCAACCGCTATTCGGGCGAAGGTGACGGAGTTCTCGATGATGAAGAGTCGGCCATTGTTCAAACCGCCTTGGTCAAGCGCGCCGTAGAGATGTCGGAGAACTTTGCCGAAGACCGCGGATTCTTAGCCAAGGTTGAAGGGATGCTGGAGCGGGCCAGGCTGCCGTTGCGTCCCGGTGAGGCAATGTCCATCTACGTGGCGGGCATTTTCTTTAGTGCTGTTGTTGGCTTCATCCTTATTGGTGGTCTCATCGGCATGGTCATCATGGGCGCAATGTCCGCCTTCATCATGATTGGTGCCGTCCAGTTCAAGGCCAAGCGGCGCATTCGAAAGTTCGAGTCTCAGTTGCCGGACACACTTCAACTTCTTGCCGGAACTCTGCGGGCTGGTTACTCCCTACCCCAGGGGCTCGAAGCGGTCTCCCACGAGATCTCCGACCCAATGGGCTTCGAACTTCGTCGAGGGATGACCGAAGCACGGCTCGGCCGAGAACTCGAAGATGCCCTCTCTGGAATCGCTGACCGACTCGAAAGCGCCGACTTTGCCTGGGTCGTCATGGCCATCGGCATTCAGCGTGAGGTCGGCGGCAACTTGAACGAACTGTTGATGACTGTGTCAGACACCATGGTTGCCCGCGAACGTCTCAAGGGAGAGGTTGCCGCACTGACGGCTGAAGGCAAGATGTCGGCCATCATGCTTGGGGGCATGCCGCCCGTACTCGGCCTGGCCATGTGGGTAATGAACCGCGACTATATGAACCAGTTATTTATCACCGGAATGGGCAATGCCCTGCTTGGGGGGGCCGTCGTATCGTCCCTAATTGGCTTTGTCTGGATGAAGAAAGTGATCACTGTCAATGTCTGAGGTGTTGAATTCCATTGGGTTGCAGGCCCTGGTTGGCGTCCTGTTCGTTGGTATTGGCCTCACCATCTATTCGGTGCTGGCCCAGTTGGACGAAAAGGCAAGCTTACGCGATGCGTTGCGGTCACTCGATGACTATGAAGTTGAGAGTGTCCGCGATCAGGAGCTCCTCGTTCCCTTAAAGGAGCGGCTTTCGGCCCCAATGGTTGACCTGTTCAGCCGTTTCGGGTCCCGGTTCAATCCGCCCGAATTTGTCGAAGGAATCAAGAAGCAACACGTCCGAGCTGGCATCTACTCCCCGGACAAGGTCGAGCGGTTCCTGGCGATGCGAATCCTGGGGTTCTTGTTCATCCCGGCGTGGGTTCTGATGACATTGACCATCAACCCCCTCGGGGTTGGTGGCAAGACTCGGATTCTGACCCTCATCTTGGGTGGTGTCATTGGTGCAGTTGGTCCGACGAGCCAGCTGAAAAAGAAGGTGGAGAGGCGTCAGAAGTCTATTCAGCGGGCCCTGCCCGATGTCATGGACCTCCTTGTGATCTCGGTCGAGGCTGGTCTTGGATTTGAACAGGCCCTTGATCGTGTTATCCAAAACGTTCCCGGAGACCTATCGGATGAGTTCTCGCGAGTTCTTGGCGAGTCTCGCGCCGGATCTTCCCGAGCGGATGCGTTGCGAGCGATGGATGAGCGCTGTGATATTCCCGAAGTCCGATCGTTCGTTCTAGCCATGATTCAGGCCGACACCTTCGGTGTAAGCATTGGCCGAGTCCTTCGCTCCCAGTCAGACGAACTGCGCGTTCGACGGCGCCAGAAGGCCCAGGAACAGGCAC
Source organism: Actinomycetes bacterium (assembly GCA_024276425.1). Taxonomy (GTDB): domain Bacteria; phylum Actinomycetota; class Acidimicrobiia; order Acidimicrobiales; family SZUA-35; genus JAJRQY01. Next base: position 49,495 of record JAJRXF010000127.1, read on the forward strand.
AGAAGGCTCCGGTCAAGATGATGATCCCGATGGTGTTCTGCATCTTCCCGGCCCTGTTCGTGGTTGTTATCGGCCCGGCAATGATCAACATTTCCGAATCGTTCTAGGCGGCCAGGACCAGCAATGGTCGCGATCAGCGTCAAAAACGAGACAACGCCGGGTCACGCACCCGTAGATAAGACACCCTCCGGCTCACATGGCCCGAGCCTTGATTTTGCCGTTGGTTGGATGCTTGCCCTGGTGGGAATGGTGATTGGTTCTCGGACCATCAAAGACAATAGCTTCCTCACCCACTTCACAACCGGAGATTTGATCCGCGTACTGGGTGAAGTACCCAGCGTGGACAGCTACTCCTATACCGCGGGCGGCGAGCCGTGGACGGTGCAAAGCTGGTTGCCCAGCCTGATTTACAGCATCCTCGCCGACCTAGGTGGTGGTACAGCAATTCGGATGTTCAACGGCCTTGTCGTCGGCGTTGTCGTCTTTATGCTTTGGCAGCTGACGGGGCCAGCACGCCCTCTCGTTGCCCGCCTGGCCATCATTGGTCCGGTCATCGTGATCGGCAGCAGTCAGTGGACCCCACGACCGTTACTCTTTGGATTGATCGGATTCACTGTCGTTCTGCAGGTCCTACAAGAGCGCCGATCGCTCTACTGGCTACTCCCCGTGATGTGGCTGTGGGCGAACAGCCACGGTTCGTTCCCACTGGCCTTTGTGCTCATTGGAACCTTCGGGTTTGGTCAGATGCTCGACCAACGATTGGTCGAAGGGGGCCGCTGGAAGCTTCCCACATGGGAACTTCGGGTGTTTGGCTGGGCATTTCTTGGTCTTGTGGGGGCATTGATCAACCCGGTTGGTCCACGGTTGTTGATCTTTCCTGTCCAACTCCTGCGCAAGCGAGAGGCGCTTAATGGTGTGGCCGAGTGGCTATCACCCAACTTCGACTCCGTTCCCGAATGGCTCTTCCTTGGACTGCTGGTTGCACTAATTCTCACCGCAAGGGCCGGGGTGAAATGGCGCGTTTTGTTACCAGGAATTGTGTTTGCGGTTGCTGGCCTCTTGGCCATGCGTAACGTTGGTGTGGCTTCGATGGTGGTGATGGTGGCGCTCGCTCCCTCCTGTCAGTTCAAGGGCAGTCTTCGCGGTCACGAGCAAGGCTTTTTGCCTCGAGCACTTCTCGGCGTTGCCGCTGCTGGTGCTCTTGTTATGCCGGTCATGGTCAGCAGGACCGCAGCCTTGTCCTTTGAGTTGTATCCCGTCGAGGAGATTGACTGGTTGGAAGAGCGAGGACTTATCGCCCAGCCGGACGTCAACATCATCCAACGGGACTTTGTTGGAAACTACATGCACTATCGGTTCGGGCAGGATGCCAGAGTCTTCGTCGATGACCGGTTCGATTTTTTCCCCCAACAGGTTCTGGAGGATCATCTCACCTTTGTCCAAGGAGGGGATTTTGCTGAAGCCCTGGAGCGTTACGACACCAACGTGGTACTTTGGCGAAATACCGGAGGTTTCGCCGCCTGGCTGAAGGCGTCGACCGCATGGACGATCGTTTATGAGAGCGAGGACTGGCTAATCGCGCTTCCGGCGGAGTAACCGGACAGGCATTGTTGGCTCGGAGGCGCTTGTCAGACTTCGTTGAGGGCCTTGGTTATGTCGCTAACTGCCTGTTTGGCATCCGCAAACAGCATCAGGGTGTTCTCTTGGGCGAACAGAGGGTTGGGGATGCCAGCAAAGCCGGGCGACAGCGACCGCTTGATAACGACAACAGTCCGCGACTTGTCAGCATCCAGGATTGGCATGCCAGCAATCGCGCTCTCAGGCTCTCGGGCGACGGGGTTAACGACGTCGTTGGCTCCAATGACAATGGTGAGGTCGGTTTGGGCGAACATCGGGTTGGCGTCCGCCATTTCAATCAGGTCCTCGTAGTCAACCTCGGCTTCGGCCAGAAGAACGTTCATGTGACCGGGCATGCGTCCAGCTACCGGGTGGATGGCGAAGGTGACCGAGGTTCCTCGCTGTTCTAAAGATCGAGCCAGATCACGAACAGCGTGTTGGGCCTGGGCCACCGCCATGCCATAGCCGGGAACGATGACGACGCGTTCTGCGGAGTCGAGAATGAGGGCGACGTCATCGGCCGAGGTTGACCGAACCTTACCCTCATACACATCGTCGGGGTCCAGTGACTCCCCACCAGAGATGGCGCCAAAGATCACATTGGCCAGGGTCCGGTTCATGGCTACACACATGACCTGGGTGAGAACAAGGCCGCTGGCACCGACCAAGGAGCCGGCGATGATGAGCAGGCTGTTGCCCAGGGCGAATCCGGTGGCGGCCGCAGCCAGTCCAGAGAGTGAGTTGAGGAGGGCAATAACGACTGGCATGTCCGCCCCGCCAATGGGAAGAACAAGAGTGATGCCAGCGATGGCGCTGAGAATGATGACGGCAAGCAGCCATCCAATAGTGGAGGGCTTGAAGACCACGCCAAGAATCGCCAGGCCAGCCAAGACGAGAAGGCCAACATTCACATAGGCGGCTGTGCTCGATCGCCAGGTTGGCACCGATCCTCGAAGCTTGCCGTAGGCCATGATGCTGCCAGTAAAGGTGATGGCTCCGATGAGGGCGCTCAGACCAGCCGCCACGAGGAAAGTGTTGTCCTCCATCTCCGGGTCAACACGTTCGACGTAGGAGGCAAATACAACTAATACCGATGCCAGTCCGCCCAGTCCGTTGAAGAGAGCGACGAGTTCGGGCATGCCAGTCATCTGAACCTTGACCGCGAGAAGTGCCCCAATGGAGGAACCGACCGCGATACCAGCCAGAAGAACCCAATAACTGACAATGGCCTGATCGGTCACCGTTACCGCCACTGCGACCAGCATGCCGAGGGCACCGAGCAGGTTGCCGCGAACTGCGGTTCGAGGTCGGGCCAAACCCTTGAGGCCGAGGATGAACAAAATGGCAGCAATCAGGTAGCCGCCCTGGATGAGGTCTGACATTAGCGGTCAGTCCCTGGTGTGGTTTTGGACCGCGCATCGTTCTTCGAATGGAACATTGACAGCATGCGATTCGTGACCAGGAAGCCTCCGACCACATTGACGGTGGCCAACACGACGGCGAGAAACCCAAGGACCGTAGCGGTGCTGGAGTGGTCGACGCCGGCTGAGACCAGGGCTCCGACTACCGTGATTCCGCTGATGGCGTTGGAGCCAGACATGAGGGGAGTGTGGAGAGTTGGCGGGACCTTGGAGATCAACTCGATGCCAAGAAAGACCGCCAGGGCAAACAAGGTGAGAGCGATCAACAGGGTCATGCAAGCTTCTCCAAAATTCTGGGGTGGACAATGACGCCATCACGGGCGACCAGGGTCCCAACGGTGAGCTCATCTTCTAGGTCAAGTTTGATATTGCCGTCCTCACCAGTGAGGTGTTCCAAGAAACTGACCACATTGTGGGAGAACATCTGACTGGCGGTTGCCGCCGAACCGGAGGCGAGGTCGGAGGGACTCAAAATGATGACACCTTGATGGTTCACCTCTTCATCCAGGACCGAAAGTTCGCAGTTTCCGCCTCGCTCACCTGCCATGTCGACAATGACTGACCCGGGGGCCATCGATTCGACCATCGAGGTTGTGACCAGAAGTGGGCTTGCGGCCCCTGGGATGGCGGCGGTGGTAATGACCACATCGGCCTGGCCGACATGGTGAGCGAGAAGCTCGAGTTGGCGACTGGCAGTTTCAGCATCTTGCTCTTTGGCATAGCCTCCACTGTCTTGTGAGTCCTCGGTTGCAAGATCGAGTTCGACGGCCTTGGCCCCCAAGGAGCGGATTTGTTCAGCGGCCGCAGGTCGAACGTCATATCCCTCAACCACAGCCCCGAGGCGTTTGGCGGTGGCGATGGCTTGGAGCCCAGCGACGCCGGCACCGAGCACCAGGACCCGGGCGGGCGCAACGGTGCCGGCTGCAGTCATCATGAGGGGGAACATCTTTGGGAGAGTTCTGGCGGCGAGAAGCACCGCTTCGCTTCCGGCGACCGTCGCCATTGAGGACAATACGTCCATCGTCTGGGCTCGGGTGACTCGGGGGATGAGCTCCAGGGAGATAAGGGTTGGGCCGTTCTTGGCCAACGCTTCGACGTGTTGAGGCTTCCACAATGGGTCCAACAGAGCCAGTAGGGTGTGGTGCTTGTTCAGCCCGTCGATCCGATGGGCGGCCGAGCCGTTGATGGCCAGGACAGTGGCTGTTTGATCGAGAAGTTCGGCACCTTGGCCAATGTTTGCTCCTGCGTCTTCATAGGCCCCGTCCGGGATGCCAGCCCTGACACCAGCTTTGGACTCAACCATCACTGTATGGCCGACCTTGAGCAGCCGAGCGGTTCCCTCCGCAGTCAGGGCGACGCGCCGTTCGGTCCTCGCTGGTTCGCGCAAAACCACAATACGCATTGTTATGACCATAGGGCTAGAAAGTGGAGCTCTCGTGGGAACAAGGTCCTATTTTGACTTCGCTCGCTCTTCCAACCCGTGACTGGATCTGGTTTCGTTGGTCCCGTTTCATGAACCTTATGAGTTCTCGGTTAAAACTACAGACTGTAGTTCTTAGGACCTTTGGCTCTGCTTGGTACCCCGGTGGGGGACTTAGCGTTGGGATAAATCTCCGGAAGGGCCCGATTATGAAATCGTTATTCAGCGTGCACACAAGCCTGCAGACAAGCCTGCAGACAATTGCAGTATTGATGGCAGGGGCATTCGTTGGAGCGGCGTGCGTGGCCGATGATCCAGACCCCGAAGTAGCGGTTCTTGCCTCCGACGGTGAAATTCAGATCGAATTGAGCGAGTTCGCATTCTTGCCTTCAAGCATTACCGTCGCCGCTGGGACCGAGGTAACCCTGGTGCTAACGAACCAGGGCTCGGCGCCTCACGAGTTCATGCTGGGCTCCGAAGTACGCGATGGCGGTGGCTATGAGGTTGATCTTCTTGGCCGGATGGTGACGAGCATCGAGGGAACTGGATATTCGGTGGAGGGTCTCGAAGAGGTGGTTGGAGAGGATCATGACGAGGCGGCCCCCGATGCAAGCCATGAGGAGGCAGCGGCACAAATAGATCCTGGCGACAACTCGATGGACTCGATGGAGCAGGCTGGTATCGCACACACTGGATCGGAGATAACCGTTGAGCCCGGAGGAAGAGTGGTGTTGACCGCGACAGTCCCGGGCGACGCGTCAGGGGATTGGGACTTCGGCTGTTTCATCAAAGGCCACTTCGAAGCCGGGATGTATGGAACCTTCACCGTGGCATCGGGGGTCGAATAGATTCCAGGGGAATTGGAGACTCCGTCGACCAGTTACAACTACCGCTTGTAGTAACAACTGAAGACAACGAAACGGGGTTTTCCATGAGAGTGAGTCGGTCTAGAAGAGTGAAGGTCTTCGCCACCGGAGTTCTGGCCGCAACAACGCTGTTGGGGGGTGTTGCCTATGCGCGCGCTGGGTCGGCCGACGTTCTTGGCGGTCCAACAAAGGTCACGGTGAGAGCCAAGGGTGATGTGCGCTGGATCCTGCCTGGACAGCGAGAACTCGATCCCTTCGTGTTCGGCACTCCAGCCCAACCATTGGGGTTCGAGCAGCCTGGAGTAATCGGCGTTCCGGTCGAAGGCCGGCTGCTCTCCGAAGATGGCAACAGTTTCACCACCACCGCGGCACCTGGACCATTCTCGGACAACTGGGCCGCGGTAACTGGTCGCTCCCGCTTCCGGGCGGTGGACGTCACCGCTTTGGGAGGTCCGGGCTCTCGGGACAAGGTGAGGGGGTCCTTCAACTGCACCAGTCCTGATGGTCTGCACAAATATCGGGTCAAGTTGCGCTCGGTGTTACCGGATCTGCCTGATCATGAGAATTTCGGCGGTGTGGGACTCAATGTTGCGCAACATGGCCGCACCGGAATCGGTACGAAACTAATGCCCCAGGTCCTGACGTACGTGACCTTTTGGGCTGTGGCCGACCTGTACCACGATGGTGAACTAGTGGCTCCCAACCAATTTGTTCACTACATGTTGACTGACCAGGTCCGTGACATCGATGGTGACTACTCACTTGGGTGGGACAACGACGTTTCTGTTGGGGATCTTCAGGCTCATCTGATTCTTCCCCCGGTCGAGGTCACTCCCGACGGTCCGGTTCCTCGCCCAGTCCCAACTGGTTTTGAGTTGCCCAATGGTGTAGAGCAACCGTTCATGCACATAATGTTTGAAGACATCACCAAGCTCTCGGCGAAGTAGGTCTCCAAGTTCGGAACGCGCAGATCGGGAAGTGCCGAGGCACTTCCCGATCTGTTGTAATCTGTAGACCTCCAAGGTGGAGGTGGAGGATCAGCTGGCCGAGATGGCGCTGTCCACAGCAGAGAACTTGTCGGCGGCGCTGTTACCGAGAGCGGTGACGGCTGCGATGCAGACGACGGCGATCAGGGCAACGAGGAGGGCGTACTCAACGAGAGAAGCGCCACGCTCGGTCTTGGCCTGAGCGGTCATCCAAGCTGAAAGAAACTGAAAGTGCAGCATAGTAATTACTCCGAAATTGTTTTGTTTTGTCCCGATTGGGCTTTCACGTACTAGATCGGCGGACAAGGCAGAAAGCTGGATAGGCCATTGGACCCGTTCCCCGAGTGGGCCTGGGCGCCAGGGAGCCAGAGCCAGTTAGTCAAGCGTGACGATGCCCATCCGAACCGCACGGAGAACTGCTTGGGTTCGGTCTCGGGCATCGAGCTTCTGATAGATGGAAGCCAGATGGTTCTTCACCGTCTTTTGGCTGATGTACAGGTTCTCTGCCACCTCGGGCGTCGAGCACCCATCGGCAATGAGTTGCAGCACTTCCTCTTCGCGTTTGGTGATAATGCGTTCTGGCTCCCCACCACCATCCTGGCGACGAACTTCAACGAGCATGGAGGCTGCCAGCCTGGGGGAGAGTGCAGTTTCACCTGCGGCCACGGTCTCGATGGCCGATGCGATCTCGTCGGTCGAACAATCCTTGACGAGGTACCCGTTCGCGCCAGCGCGGATGGCGTCGGCCAGAACGTCTTGGTCAGCGTGCATGGTCAACATCACAATGCGAACCTCGGGCTGGCGAGCCTTGATCTGGCGGGTTGCTTCAACCCCACCCAGTTCTGGCATCGACACGTCCATGAGGATGACATCGGGTCGTACGGCTGCAGCAAGATCCACGGCCTCTGCGCCGTCTCGGGCTTCGCCCACAATCTCAAAACCGCGCTCATCCATCGAGCGGCGCAGCCCCTCGCGGAGCATGCGATGATCGTCGGCAAGCATCAGACGGATGACAGATGGTTCTCCGTCTGGCCGAGTTGTGGCCATTGGTTCGGTTGGATTCAGTCCTGTTCGAGGCAGCACCGTACTGTGGTCCCTTCTCCGGGGTGAGAGAGCAATTCGAGGGAGGCGCCAACGCTGGCGGCCCGTTCTCGC
>JAJRXF010000006.1 GCA_024276425.1 Actinomycetes bacterium
GGGTCGTCGTCCAGTTGGGTATCTCCCTTGTTGGTGCGGCCGGAGCGGTCGCCCTTGCTGCGGCTACATCCTTCGCTTTTCCCGAATCGGCTGACTTGCCTGGGGAGGTGCTGGCCCGTACCTCGCCAAATCTTCTAGATCTCGGCATCGCACTGGCTGCGGGCGCGGCCGGTGCCTACGCCCAAATTCGACGGGCGGCATCTGATGCGCTGACTGGGGTGGCAGTAGCGGTAGCTCTGGTTCCACCGCTGGCGGTGGTTGGCATCTGTTTGCAGTTGGGCCTTTATGGCCTGGCTCTGGGAGCATTTCTGCTTTTTGTGGCCAATGTCGCTGGAATCGTCATGAGCGCCGCCGTAACATTCTTGGTCTTGGGGCTCGTGCCTGGGCGGCGTCTTCAGACCGGCTCGGGACTCATCGCCAACGGTATCAGATGGTCGACTCTCGCAGTCATTGTGATGATTTTGCCGTTACACATCACCCGAACCAGAGTTCTGCCTCCGAGTGACCCGACTGAGTCGGTGGAGTCATCGGTTGGTCGGTTTCTCGCCAGTGCCAATGAGGGCTGTGGGGCCATCAGTGTTCTGTCTGAACGGGCGTCGGAAGTTCTGAAGGTCGACGTCGTTCTGACCGAATCTTGCCCAACCCCTGATGCCGATGACGTTGCATTCTTTCTGGCCGAAGAGTTATCCGAGGTTGTCTCGGTAACCATCCAGGTGGTTGAGGTGCGGACCGATTCTGCGGTCGCCGATGGAGATGGGCCTCATGACGGAAACGCGACCGCAGATAAGACCCTGGTGGAGCAGAGTTACCAGGTCGACAAGTAAGACGTCATCGACTCAGTCTGGTGGGAATGCTAGACTGGTCCGTAGAACAGCGGCTCGGTCCAGCGTTCAGCGAAGGTCGGCCACCAGGCTTCTTCTGGTTTCGTCTGACAAGTCGAGTTCCTCAAGATAGGCCGGGTGGGTACAAACCAATTTGGCCGGTCCCGTTTCGAGGTTGGTTACGTCATCGTCGGTCACAGCCCACCAAAGGTAGTGGACACAGGCCGTGACTTCTTCTCTGGTGAGTGAGGCGTCATGCCCAGAATCGAGTTGACCAGGAATGATTCGCGTGTTTTCACCCTGGCCGATGTGAAGTTCGTAGCTCCGCTCTACGCCAGCCAATTTGGGTAACCACTCGCGTAGTTGTTCCTCACTGGTGAGTTCGATGAACATCGTGGCCGAGAGCTTTCCGGGGCGAGAAATGAGAGGGTTGTACATCCGCAACTCGGTTTCGATGCCTTCGTCAGTGATGATCTTTTCGGCTCGAGCCATTTCTTGAACCTGGAACCGGATGGTGTCTCGATTTTCGAACACAAAGGTCATGAGCGTCCCCACATGCACGCGACGTAGCCGCTTCACCGCGATGACGTGGCGGCGGAACTGATCTCGCTCGCGCTCATAGGCGCGGGCGTCGACGATATCGCCCAGCCCAAGTTCCACAGTTTCCTTGCTTGTTTGACTAGTCACTGCCCAAGTCCCTTCTCAGATGCCTTCGTCGGGGATCCCATAGGCCCGAGCCAGAAACTGAACCGGGTGCATGGGGACTGCTCCTGTTTCCAAGCGGATCGACCCGTTTGCTAACGAGCAGTCTCCGACGACGGTTTCGTTGTCGTTCTTCTCGATGCCCGTTGCCATTTTCTTGGCCACCTTGCGGGCGATGGCTACGTTGGTCTCGCGCATTCCCCACATGCCGTCGATACCAGAACACTCGGCCACGACAGCCGGTTTGGTTCCGGTGAGTTTGATGAGATCCCGACTCTTGAGCCCGATATTTTGTGCTCGGAGGTGGCATGGGGCGTGGTAGGTGACCTTCTCCGGTACCTCGTTGGGAAAGCTCGTGTCGAGGGAGGTCCCCTCAGCCTTGTGTACCTTCATCAGGTATTCACATGCGTCATAGGTGTGCTCGGCCACAAGTTCCGCATCGGCTTGGGCTGGACCATCGAGATAGTCGACGTAATCTTGCTTGAGCACGTATGTACAGGTTGGCTGGGCAACGATGATCGCCGGATCGGCCACGCCTTGGCGTTGTTTGGCCCGGATGGCGTCGGCCAGTACCTTGACGTTCTTCTCACCCTGTTTGACAAAATCCCCGACGTTGCCCTCATGCAAGAACGGCGCGCCGCAGCAGACTTCACCGGGTGGGAGGGAGCACTCGATCTTGTTCCGTTCGGCCACTTTGACCAGGTCCTTGCCGATGTCGGTTTTGGTATATTCGACCACACATGTCGGGAACAAGATGGCGTCCCCCTGCTTGCCCTGCGGAGATGGGGTGAGGGTCGGACGCTTCTTTAGCCAGGTGGAGAATCTCTGTCTTGCATAGGGGTCCAACAAGCGTTCCTCCGCCACCCCAGCGACTTTGGATAGGACCTTACGTCCCGGTGTTCCCGGTTCGCCGAGCACCTTGTTAGCCAAAGGTGCGGTCATTGTGCCGAGTTTGCCTGCGAGATCCGTGCGGCCGATGGCCTGATCAACAATCTTGTCCCGAAGAGACACATTTCCGTTGTGATGTTTGGCCTGCTTGGCCCGCAACATCAGACGAGGAAAGTCGAGGTTCCACTCATGCTTGTCTGGGGTGTAGGGGCAGTTGACGTAACAAAGCTTGCAGTTGAAACACTCGTCAACAACCTGGTCCTGTTGAGCTGGCGTCATCCGTTTGGAGTCTTGATCGTCGTGTTGATCGATGAAGTCGAACAGTGTGGGGAACGATGTGCAGAACTTGAAACACAATCGGCAGCCGTGGCAAAGGTCGTACACCCGGTCCATCTCTTCGCGCAAATCGGCATCATCGAAGTAGAGGGGATGCTTGGGGTCATAGGTCGTCGTCATAGTCAGCCTTGGGGATTGCGGGCGAGTGGTTGGAGAGATGCGCGGACGGGTTCTCAAGCAGTCGAGCCGGGATAGACAAAAACGTCCCTCCCGGCTCGACTTTTGGTCTTGCGACTTGGCCAAACCTCAAAAGGGGCCAGCCTGTCTAGGCGATGGACTCGAGTCCTTCGCCAAAGCGGCCTGCGTGGCTCTTCTCGGCCCGGGCCAAAGTCTCAAGCCATTCAGCAATCTCGTCGAAGCCTTCTTCGCGGGCCGTCTTGGCGAAGCCGGGGTACATCTCGGTGTACTCATATGTTTCACCAGCGATTGCGGACTTCAGGTTGTCCTCGGTCGGACCGACTGGCTCACCGGTGGCGGGGTCGCCAACCTCAGCCAGGAAGTCAAAGTGGCCAAAGGCGTGGCCGGTCTCGCCCTCGGCTACAGAACGGAAAAGTGACGCAACGTCGGCGTAGCCTTCAACGTCGGCCTTCTGGGCGAAGTAGAGGTAGCGTCGGTTGGCCTGGCTTTCACCAGCGAATGCTTCCTTGAGGTTCTCTTCGGTCTTTGAGCCCTTGAGGTCTGCCATTTCAATATCTCCTAAGGAGTAGGTACTTGCGGGTATAGGTGTTTACTGGATTGTTCTGGAATCACGGATTGCCCGAAACTGTGGGCGGTGCGGTCGAAGCGCAGTCGGGGCAAGTGCCACGAAAGACGACCTCGACCGCTTCAACCACAAATCCGGAGTACCCCGAGGTTGGCATTTCAGCCCGAGCGCCAGCATCAATGTCGACTACTTTTGCACAACTCGTACAAACGAAATGATCATGAAGTGCAACGTTCGGATCAAATCGGGTCGGTCCGTTGGCCACCGTGACCACCTGCACTTCGTGAAGTGCGACCAGGTCATTTAGGACCTGATACACGGTGCGACGAGATACCGACGGCATTTGGGTTCGAACCCGATCCCAAATGATCTCGGCAGTCGGATGCGTTGTATCGCCATGAAGAGCATCGAATACGGCTTGACGTTGAGGTGTGACCTTGAGGCCATCCTTACGGAACCTGTCTATGAGTGCTTCCGGCGAACGCATTGAAGGCGACTCTACCAAGCGGGAAATCTAAACAACACACTGTGTTGATTAGATTTGTCGCTAATTGGATTCGTCGCTAGCTGGATTCGTCAATCAGGTTCTTGCCGGTTTGGTCCTGTGTCGGTGAATCTGGTCATTGGTCCCTCCTGCGGAGCGGAGGTCGATCTTATGCTGGTGCGCTACGTTCCCTAAACTGGCAACGTCGCATGCGAGTACTGGAGTATCTCTTGCTATCTGACCCAATGAAGGACGCGCTCTCCGAGCAGTTGAATCATGAGTTCTACTCGGCTTATTTGTATCTGGCCATGTCGGCCTATCGCAGCCATGAGAATTTCAACGGCGCGGCCCAATGGATGCAACTCCAGTACGAAGAGGAGCATGTTCACGCAACCAAGATTTACGACTACCTGGTGGACCAGGGTGCTCACGTCAAGTTATTGCGAATCGCTGCTCCCTCGGATCAGTACGGATCCATCCTTGAGGTATTCCAGGCCTCACTCGCTCATGAGCAGGAGATGACGAATCGTTTGAATGAGCTTAGTGATCGGGCGCTGAAGGAGAAGGACCACGCCACCTACAACCTACTGCAGTGGTTTGTAAACGAACAGGTGGAGGAAGAAGCCACCGTTGGTGGAATCATCGCCAAGCTGCAGTTGGTGAAGGATGATGGTTATGGCTTGTTGATGGTGGATAACGAGTTGGGCAGCCGACCTGCCGCCCAACCGGATGGAGCCTGACGGTTCATGGCATTGTCGGCGGTGCTCGGCCTGAGCGGGTCGTTGGTATGGGCCCTGCGGCATCGGCGCTCGAGTGCGGTGAGGACGTGGCAACGTTCCAAACTCCCGCCAGCGACAACGAGCCCACTGTTCGCACGGGCTTCGGGTTCTGGCGATCGAGTGGTGATCTTGTTGCATGGCCTGGTGTCAACCGGGGATGTGTTTGGTGAGGCCTTTGATGTCCTGGGCAACAACAACACCGTGGTCGTTCCCGACCTGCTTGGGTTTGGTAGGTCACTCGATGGCGGGCGGTCATCGTTCTCAACAGAGAATCACCGTGAGGCACTGGATGAGTTGGCAACCCAACTCGATATTTGGGGTCGCCAATGGGTGATTGGAGCGCACTCAATGGGGTCTGCGTTGGCTTTGTCGTGGGCTTACCGACATCCCCAGCAGGTAGAGCGCGTTGTTTGTTGGGGTGCGCCGATGTACGAATCGCCAGAGGATGCGCGAGCCAGAATCTCTGGGAGCCCGATGACCAGACTTTTCACGCTCGACACTGACGTTGCGGAGAGGACCTGTGCGATCTCCTGCCGTCACCGACAAGCTGCTGGCTGGCTTACCGCCGCCCTGCAACCGAACTTGCCGGTGCCCATCAGTCGGTCGGTGTCCCATCACACCTGGCCGGCGTACCGGGATGCGATGAACCACCTGGTTATCGAGACGAACTGGGAGAACCAATTGGCCCAGCTCGACCAACAGGCGATCCCCATTGATCTGACATGGGGGACTGAGGACCGGGTTGGAGATCATCGTTTTGCCAGGACTCTGGCCGCCCAGTTCGAACGGGTGGCTTTGACTTGGTTGCCGGATGCTGATCACCACCTGCCAATGACCCACCCCGAGCTTTGCCTCTCTCAGCTCACTCCAGGCTCACGAGAAGTTTCCGGAGAAGTCGAGCCAACTGTTGTTGATCACGTTTGTTGAGTGATTCAAGGATGGCGCTCTCATTGATGGCGTGATCCGCCAGCGTCGCATCGACCTTATCCATTCCCGTTGGGGTCAGTTCGACCAGGACGACTCGGCCGTCGGTTGGGTGTTTTGTCCGTTTGGTGAGTCCTCTTTTTTCGAGTCGGTCTATTCGGTTGGTCATCGTGCCGGACGTGATCATCATCGACTTGAAGAGCTGGCTAGCTGATAGTTGATAAGGGTTGCCAGAGCGACGAAGGGTGGCGAGTACGTCAAACTCCCAAGCCTCAAGATTGTGGTGGGAAAAGGTCGTATCGAGTAGTGGCCCGATTGCTTTGCCCAGCCGAGCGAGTCGCCCAATAATCTCCATGCCCGAAACATCCACTTCGGGTCGTTCGCGTTGCCACTGAGCGATGACCTCGTCCACGTGGTCTTGGGTCATTGGGTCAGCTTAGCAAGATATATCTTGACATCAAGATAAAGGCGACCGTGAAAGCCCAACCGAGACCGACCAAGCAGACGAAACTGGAACAGAGTAGAGCCAAACAGACCAACGGGCTGATCGTTCTGGCAACGGCTCTTGCTCCACTAGCGTGGGGAACCACCTACATAGTGAGTACCGCACTTCTTCCGTCAGAGAGACCACTGCTTGCGGGCCTACTTCGGGCGCTGCCAGCGGGAATTGGCCTGGCCTTGGTCACCAGGGTTCGCCCCCAAGGGGATTGGTGGATAAAGGCGGCGGTGCTCGGAACGCTCAATATCGGAGGCTTCTTTGCTCTACTTTTTTGCTCTACTTTTCTTCGCCGCCTTCCGGCTGCCTGGCGGTGTCGCAGCAATGTTGGGTTCGGTTCGCAATGGCAACAGGGGTAGTCCTCACAAAGTACTGGGGTCGCCCAGTCGAGTTGCTGGCCTTCACCGCTTGGCAAATGATTGCAGGCGGCCTGTTTCTCTTTCCGCTTGTTCTGCTCGTTGAGGGAGTCCCTTCGAATCTGACCGGAGCGAACCTTGCTGGGTTCTCGTGGTTGTCAACGGTGGGTACCGCCCTGGCCTACAGTTTGTGGTTCCGAGGAATTCAACGCCTGCCGGTTGCTCAGGTCAGCCTGCTTGGGCTGCTAAGCCCGGCTATGGCGGCAACCTTGGGCTGGATTGTCCTTGACCAGGCGCTGAGTTTGGGCCAACTGGTCGGAATGAGCGCGATTCTCTCGGCAGTATGGATCGGGCAGACTCAGCCGCCGAGTCCAACCGTGGTGGGATCTAACGGCTAAGGCCGAGCCTGCAACACCGCCAGCATCTCATCGGCACCCGGTAACCCGCCAAGGGACCCAATGATCGTGAGCTGGTCATCGTCTTCGAGGACGAGGTCATTGGGCGCAGGCAAGACCTTGCCGCCACGTCGCACCGCCTCGATATGTACTCCCGTCGGAGTGTCCCCACGATCTGGTTACCACAACTGCCGTCTATCTGATATGGAGGATTGTGGGATTTACGAGGGCCCTGGTCCTGTCGGGGATGCGGAACCTAGCTCACCGTCTTGACATAGGCAGAGAGCTTGTCGAGGGCCATGTTCCAGCCACCCTCGCCCGGCGATCCGGCCGGTATGCCGACATGGGTCATCACCATCTTGGTTTTGTCTCCAAGGTCTTCGAGGGTGACAATCACCTCGGTGGTCTCTGGGTGCCCCTCGGGCATGCCCATGCTGGAGGGGGCGATGACGTTGCCGTCCTCGTCGGACATGCTCTCGGTGTAGGAGAGTTTGCTGGTGGCGTCGACCGTTCGGAACTCGCCTACAAACCACATTTTCATTGGGCCACCGGGCGTTTCCATTTCCATGCAAACGTGACGCTGGCCGCCGACCTTCACGTCCATGTTGGCTACGGGGATCTTTGCTCCCTGGGGGCCGTACCAGGCCTTGAAGTGCTTGGGCTCGGTCCACATCTTCCAAACCAGAGATTGTGGGGCGTCCAGTGTTCGTTCGAGCACTACCGAATCCGAAGAGCTGTTGCTGTCAGTCATGTGTGTCTCTGTCTTTCTGGTTGTCTTGAAGCTGTGAATCTTGAAGCTGCTTGAGGTAGTCATCCATACGGTCGAAGCGCTCTTCCCAGATGGGGCGGTACTGCTCGGCCCAGTCCGAAACTTCCCGTAGCGGTAGAGCATCGAGCTTGCAGGGCCGGTATTGGGCCCTCTGTCCCTGAGTTACGAGTCCCGCTCGTTCGAGTACTTTGATGTGGCGAGAAATTGCGGGCAGGGTTACATCAAAAGGCTCAGCTAGCTCGTTCACGCTGGCCTCCCCATTGGCAAGGCGAGTGAGAATTGCCCGCCGCA
>JAJRXF010000128.1 GCA_024276425.1 Actinomycetes bacterium
CGCACACAACGCCGCCGCGTCGAGCAGTTCACGATCAGGAACAGACGAACCCTGCATCCCCCCAGTATTTTCGATCCCAACCCGAAACGCGAGCACCTACCCCAAGAAATTGCTCAGCAGTATCCTAGTCCTCGTCTTGTTCGTGTTGGGCTGGACGCAGTCCATCGAAGGCCTCAAAAGCTCGGATTTCCCCATTGATCACTCGAGAAGCAGCCTGGCAAACCCGCATCTCGATTCCATACTGGGTCGCTAACTCTCCGACCATTGAGGCAGTCTTCACTCCTTCGGCCACCATATTCATCTCGTCAAGAATGTCCTGCAATTGGCGCCCCCTGCCCAACTGCTCACCGACATACCGATTCCTACTCTGCGGGCTCATACAGGTGGCAAGCAGATCCCCAAGCCCGGCCAACCCGGCAAACGTTTGGTGTTCACCTCCCATGGCAACCCCCAAGCGAGAGAGTTCTGCCAGCCCCCGTGTAATCACCATGGCTCGGGTATTGTCACCAACCCCGAGGCCTTCGGCGATGCCGGTGGCTAAGGCGATCACGTTCTTCAGCACTCCGCCGAGTTCGCAGCCCACTACGTCGTGGTTGCGGTAGACCCGAAAGAGGGGAGCGCTAAAGATGTCTTGCAGCAGGGCGGCAACCGACATGTCCTGAGTGGCGATCACGCTGGCGGCTGCTTGGCCAGCCATGATCTCCTTGGCGAGATTTGGGCCGGTCAGGGCCGCGGCCGCATGTCCGGGGAGAACATCCTCAATTACTTGTGTCATTCGCATCTGTGATGACTTCTCTAGGCCCTTGGTTAGGCTCACAATGGGGATCCAAGGACGGATGGTCGGTGCCGCGTCTAGCAAAACCTGGCGGAACGATGCGGACGGAATTCCCACGACGATCACGTCAGCTTTGGCACAAGCGCCAGCGAGATCGCTTGTTGCATCGAGGGAATCAGGGAGAGGGAATCCTCTGAGGTAGACGTTGTTCTGGTGCGAGGCGTTGATGTCGTTAATGACCGTCTTGTTTCGGCCCCATAGGGTGGTCGGATGATTCCTGGCCGCCAGCGCGGCGACGGTTGTGCCCCACGATCCGGCTCCAAGTACACAGATTTGCATAGGTTCCTCCTTCAGGATTCGCTATGGGAGCGAGGAGCGAGGTGCAGAGAGTGTTACAGAGGAACTGGCTGCCGTCGAGCTTGTGACATGGCAGACCGGAACTGACACACTTGGGCCATGCCAACATCGATCAAACTTGACGTCGACTACGTCCGTTCGCAGTTCCCTGCGTTCTCCTCACCCACCCTGTCCGGATGGGCGTTCTTTGAAAATGCCGGAGGCTCCTATGCCTGTGGGGACACCATTGATGCGTTGCAAACCTACTATGTCGAGACGAAGGTGCAGCCCTATGCCCGCTACCCCGCATCGGTTCATGCAGGCGAGCAAATGGATTCTTCACACCGGCGCTGGGCAGAGGCGCTTGGAGTCGACCACCAGGAGATCACCTTCGGCCCGTCAACGTCAATGAATAGTTATGTCCTGGCCAAGGCTCTAACGGAAATACTTGTTCCGGGTGACGAAGTGGTGGTGACCAATCAAGACCACGAAGCTAACACTGGTTCGCTTCGGAGGGCAGCCAAGGCAGCTGGAGCCACCATAAGGGAATGGACGGTAGCTCCCCAAACGGGCCTTCTTGATCTTGCGGCCCTTTCCGAGCTCTTGTCAAATGCGACCAGAGTCGTCGCGTTTCCGCACTGCTCCAACATCATTGGGCAGGAGAACGATGTTGTTCAGATTTGTCAAATGATTCGCGGCGTCGGGGCCATCAGCATCGTTGACGGCGTTTCCTTTGTGCCTCACACGATCCCAGACGTCGGGGCCCTTGGCGCCGACATCTACCTCTTCAGTCTCTATAAGGTCTACTCCGTCCATCAAGGGCTCATGGTGATCCGTCGCCGGGTTATGGAAAAACTGCCAAATCAGGCCCACTATTTCAACAACGAGTTCGAGCACAAAAGGATGAACCCAGCCGGTCCCGATCACGCTCAGGTGGCGTCGGCTGGAGCGGTACTGGACTATGTTGAGCGACTTCACGACCATCACTTTGAGGTAGCGGCGACTCCGGATCTAGGTCAGGTTTGTCGCAAAGTTTCGAATCTTTGGCGGGAGCATGAGAGCAGACTACTCGCCCCAGTTCTTGAGTTTCTCCACTCTCACGCGGGGGTTAGGTTACTCGGACCATCGGATGACTCTGCTGGTCATGCCGGGGCTCATCGTTGCCCCACCGTGGCCTTCACGGCGCCGGGCATCCATCCAGCCAAGGTGGCGGATTCCTTGATCCAACGGCAGATAATGACGAGTTCGGGCGACTACTACGCGGTTCGTGTGCTCCAAGGTCTCGGGATCTCGCCCGACCCGGGTGTCGTCAGGGTTTCGTGGGTTCACTACACCAACCAGGCGGAGGTCGACCGACTTCTTGATGCCCTTGCCTACGCTGTGGCATAGGTAGGCAAGGTGTCGAACCCCAAAGAAAAAGATAGGACCTGGGAACTTCTCTTGGTCGAGTAACGACCTGAGCGATGTGTTCGACTTTGTCTTGAGGCAAACCTCTCGCTTCGATGCCTCAGGGTCTTCAATTTTCCCTTGGCGACGATGGCTCTTGCGGCAAGAAGCTGGGTTGGTGGCCACGAGTCTGCTCGCTACCACTCTGATCGCGGGGTGTGGTCCGCCATCGGAGGCCGAGGTCGGCTTTACACCCCTGGCTCGTGATGGTCAGGAAGTTTTCAATACTTCCGGATGCTCGTCGTGTCATGGGGTCGATGGTGGGGGCGGAGCCGGACCAAAGCTCCGCGGTGTGTTTGGGCGAAGCGAGACATTGGATGATGGAACGGTAGTGGTGGTTGACCGGGAGTACCTCATCCGCTCCATTTCGGATCCCGGGGCCCAGAAGGTGGAGGGCTACAGCGTGAGAATGCCAGCAAATGACCTGAGTATCGAAGAGATTGAGTTCGTGATTGCCTATTTGGAGGAACTCTCGTGAGGCATCTGAGTGTTTTCGTCGCTCTGACCTTCGCCGCAATAGTCGGTGCCTGTGGGGCGAATCTGGCTGAGGAACCCCTGGCCGGTATTGTCCGTTCACCCGAGCCTTCTCTTGCTGATCTGAGTTTGCCAGATCGAACGGGTAAGGACTTCATGATGCGGGCCGAGTCCGGTCGGCTACTGGTGGTCTACTTTGGCTACACGGCGTGTCCGGACGTCTGTCCCACAACTATGGCGGACTTGTCAGCAGCTCTCCAGAACCTCGGCGATGGTGCGGACAGGATCGATGTGGCGGTTATCAGTATCGATCCTGGTCGTGACACTCAAGAAATCATTGATGGCTATGCGGCGAGTTTTGTGGAAGAAGCCACCGGTCTACGAACCGAGGATCAGGATCTTCTTCGGAGCGTGACCGAGGGCTTTGGAGCGGACTACCTGGTCAAGGTGGCCGAGGACGGAACGATCGAAGTCGGGCACACCGGATTCTTGTACGCCGTTGATGACAACGGGAACCTGGTGGTGAGCTGGTCGTTTGGGACTCCGGCTCTCGACATTGAGCGTGATCTCTCGATCCTGTTGGCCAGAATCGACAAGAGTTAGTTGAAGCGGATGCGAACGAACCTGGACGTCAGGATGGCAGTGGCGAGTGTCCCTTGGTTGAGATGGCAGCTATGGCTAGTGGCAGGTCTCTCACTCTGGTTGGTCGCCGGGTGTACACGAGGTGAGCAAGGGCTAACGTTCCTCGACAGTGCCACGCTCAATGTGGACTATGAGTACATCATTCCCCTTGGAGCCGGTCAGCGAATTGATGCGGGTGAACCCCTGGAAATCCTGCCAGGTCGCCTTGACGCGAGGGTGGGCGAAGTCATTCAAATTGTGAACAACGATGACCGTGGCCACTTGGTTGGTCCGTTCTATGTTGGAGCACACGAAGCGCTTCGGCAGCAGTTTTCTTCTCCTGGAGAGCTGATAGGAGAGTGCACGGTCCACCCGAGCGGTCTTCTCATTGTTTCTGTTACCGAATGAGCAAGTGTTGGGCGGTCGTTGTTGTCTGTTGTCTAAGTTCGACTGTTGCTTTGTCCGCTCCGGCGGGGGCGGATGTACCCGGGCCGACTGACTATCAGAGCGTCGTTTTGGCGATCTCACCCTCCGTAGCCGGGATCTCGATCTCGATGATCGGAGGCGACAGCTTCGTCCTCCTCGAGGTGGAATCGGGTACCGAAGTCCTGGTGATCGGCTATCGCGGCGAGCCCTATCTGCGGATTGGCAAGGGTGGGCTCGTCGAGGAGAATCGAAACTCGCCGAGTACCTACCTCAACGAGGAACGCTACGGGGACTCCGCTATCCCTGCTGGCGTGAGTTATGACAGTGACCCATCCTGGCGGGTGGTTGGCTCCGGTGGGACATGGGCCTGGCACGACCATCGCACTCATTGGATGAACTCCCAGCAGCCCCCACCAGGAGCAGAACCTGGTGATCAGATCCTGGAGGGAGTCGTGCCTCTATTCGTCGATGGCATTGAGGTTGACGTGAGTGTTGGCTCGTTCTGGGTGGCCAAGCCCTCACCGTTTGCTCCCGTTGCTGGTGCTGTACTTGGGGCCTTAGCGGTGGCCGCCACGTGGTCCAAGCCCGGTCGAGCCCAGTGGGTTGTTCTTGCATTCGCTCTGGGGGCGGGCTTCGTTGTCGGCCTCTGGCAGTGGTACTCACTCCCCATTGAGACGGGACCGAGCATACTCCTGTGGGTGCTTCCACTGGCCGGCCTCCTAAGCGGCGCCTTGTCCCGCATGGTTCGCGCTGGGCTCGGGCCGGTCGCCAATGTTGGCTTGAGCGTCGTTGCCTCCGTCAGCCTCGCCCTGTGGGCCTCTCGTCGATGGTCAGGACTCCGGGCACCGATTTTACCAACCAGTGCACCCGTTCCCGTTGATCAGTTTGTCACGGCCGGAGCCCTCACGGTTGGTGTGGGACTGACGATTGCAGCAGTGGTGTTAGTTCTGGACACCCCAAGACTGCTGAATGGGTCCTGACGATGCCAACCAAGCACGAGAACCCCGTAGACGACGTGTTTGGTTACGGCGCGTCTAGTTCGTTGGGGGAGTGTCTCGGACGGTAACCGGCAAGGTGAGGTCACCAGCATTGTCGAAGTGGAAGGTGAGTTCGAACTCTTGGCCTGCTTGGAGAGGATTGACAAGATCGAGCAGCATCACATGGTAGCTACCGGGCTTGAAGGAGATGGCTTGTCCGGCGGGCAGGCTCACGGCGTCTACCCGGACCATGGTCATGTTCATGGCTCCCATCTCCTGATCCTCGGTTGACTCTGCACCATTGTTTCCCCCGATCCGAGTTTGGTGTAGCTGGGCGTCGGCGGCAATGTCGGTCCCGACGGTTACTCCGAGGAGGCTGTCGCCTTCTGAACTAATGATGTCAAAGTAGACCACCCCCGGGGCGTTCACCGTCGGGCTTGTGCGTGACCAAATTGAGGAGACCGACACCTCGGCAACCGAACGAGATGCATCCTCACCGACGGAGTCCGAACCGCAAGCGGCGAGACCTGGCGCACCAAGCAAGATTGCGGCACCCACCATGATTGATCGGCCATTGCTCGCTCGTCGGGCTGGAGTTGGCGGGAGCGAAGAACGAGACACGCGCATGGTCCTTTGGGTTATGAGGAACAGTATTGCTCTCTCAGGGATCTGTGCACAGGTCGTCTTGAGGGTCGATTTGGTTCCCAACCGGCGAATTCTTTTGTTGGGGCGCAACTAGATGGCTTTGTCCGCCCCACCCTCGGCAGATCCATGGTCGCTCACAGCAAGGGCCGCGACAAGGTCGATCCTAGCCCGGGCGACCCGTGAGCGAACGGTTCCAAGGGGGATGGATAAGACCGATGCCACCTCGGCATAGGGCAATCCAATAAGCTGGGTCAGGACGAAGGCCTCATACCGTTCGGGGGCGAGACTTTTGAGTGCAATGTCGAGTTCGAGGGTAGATCCAAGACTTGATGAGCGAGAGTCGATGCTGGCGAGGGAGCGGACGGCATCGTCGATGCGTCGTCGACGAATGCTCCTGCGGGTCGAATCGACACACACCCGGCGACAGATCGAAAGGAGCCACGGCCGTGCGCCCGATTCGGCTCGAAAGCGGTGAAGGCTCCCTATTGCCCGCTCGAAGGTCTCCTGGGCCAGATCGTCTGCCTCAGACCGGCTCGCCAAATACGCACAAAGACGCCAGACGTCAACCTGAGACAGCGCGACAAATTCGGCCAAGGCCTGCTCGTCTCCATCGCGAGCAGCGAGGGCGAGAACCGTGAGCTGGTCGATCGGGACCCGGTGGCTCATGCCCTCAGTCTGCCGGACCGGTACCCAAGCGCCTACCATTTGCTGCAAGCAAGGGGAAGATTATCATGGATGGGCGGAACTAATCGCGCTCGATGGGCGACTAGATGGCATGGATTGTGCTGCTGCCCTGGAAGCCATGTCGGCCGAACTCGATGGTGAGGCCGAAGAAGCCGAACAATTGGTTTTGAGCGTCCACTTGAAGGCTTGTCCATCATGCCGGTTCCTGAAGGATCAATTCCATGCGGCCCAGCGGTCGGTGAGAGTCCGTGTGGCCGAACCAACTCCCAACCTCGTTCCCTCGGTGATGGCGCTTGCCCGACCTCCGCGACTGGGCAAGGGCGAATGGATTCGCTATTCGCTCGGGCTCGTCGCGGGAACGAACCTGATTCTTGGGTTACCTGTGCTGTTTTTGAGATCGGGAGGGGGTCACGTTGATCGCCACCTTGGAGCGTTTACCGTGGCAGTCTCTATCGGTCTTCTTTTTGCCGCCCTCCGGCCAGAGCGGGCATATGGCCTGGTACCCGTGGCCGTGGCACTCGTAGCAACCATGGTTGCGGGAGGGGTTGCAGACACGCTTGGGGGGCAACAATCAATTGCGGCCGAGAGCAGGCACCTACTTGACTTGATTGGAATGGTTTTGCTCTGGCTCCTGGGAAATGGACGACTTCCAGGCGTGATGGGGTGGTCGGTGTTTTCGCGCTCAGAGCGAGCGGTTGCCTAGGGCTCCACGATGGCAAAGCCTGATTGGAACGTGTCGAGATTTCCCAAGATTGAAAGGAGCGGAGCCGGATCGCCCAACAGGGTGACGTCCCCGTTCTCAATCGCATCAACGAAGGTGGTCGTTCCGGAGAATATTGATACCAACTGGTCCTTGTCCAGCTTCACCTGTGTACCGGAGAACTGTTCACCGTGTTGGGGGCTGGCCGACAGTGCACGATTCTGGAGCCGCACCAGCCAGTACTGGTCGATGTCGGTGAAATGCCAAAGAACCTCGGCATTGATCCCGGCCACATCCTCAGAGCGGATTCGGACGCCGATTGCATCAAATATCTGATCGACCTCCAGTGCCTTGGCCAGGCCCGCAGTTCTGGTTGGTCGAGAGGCCGGAGGCCCCTGGCGAAGTTCCTGAGCGGCCATGAGGTAAGCATTTCGCCAAGTGGCCGACTCAACTGAGTAACCAAGTTGCTCGAAGGCGTCGGCTTGCAGACTTCGGGCCTCGGTGTTTCCCGGATAGGCGAATACCAGGTGAGTAAGAACCTGAACGACCCATCGATAGTCGCCAGCGGCGAAGTATTCTCTTGTCTTTCGAAGAAGTTCACTCTGGCCGCCCATGAACTCGACATAACGTTGTCCGGCTTCGACCGGCGGATACTGCCAGAGGTTGGCTGGGTTTCCGTCATAAAAGCTCAAGTAGCGGGCATAGACCGCCTTGACGTTGTGGACTAGGGTGCCGTAGTAGCCACGGGTGTGACCCTCGTCGAGGAACTCTGGAGGCAGTTCCAGCATTTCGGCAATTTCAACCCCCGTCATTCCCTGATTGGCATGACGCATTGTCTGATCGTGGATCCAGCGGTAGAGATCACGCTGCTTGGACAAGAATCTGGCGATGTCCTCTGTGCCCCACCGAGGCCAATGATGGGAGGCAAACATGATCGTTGTCTTGGAACCGAAAAGAGTGAGTGCTTCGTCGATGTATTTGGACCAGCTCAGGGTGTCGCGCACCTGTGCTCCCCGAAGGGGCACCAAGTTGTGCATATTGTGAGAGCAATTCTCGGCCATGCACAGCCAGCCCTTGTCGGGAAAGTAGAACGTCATCTCGGCTGGTGCTTCGGCGTCGGGCGTGTACTGGAAGACAATTCGAATGCCATCGACCACAAGTTCTTGACCGGTTTCACCGATCGACTCTGTCGGGGCGATTAGACCAGGAGGAGCAGGGGGTATGGCCTTTCCGAGGCCGCAGTCGACATGTCCGCGGGGGCCGACCGGAAGCTGGGGGCCGAACTGGTAGGCCGCTCTTCGCGCCATAGCTGGCCCGGCCACGACGTTTTCCGCCACGGTCTCGCGCATGAAACCCTCTGGGGCAATAATCCTGACTCGGCCTGCATCAACCGCGGACCGTGAGGTTACGCCCTCCACCCCACCAAAATGGTCGGCATGACTATGGGTGTAAATCACGGCCCGAACTGGACGCTCACCCAGGTGCTCGTTGGCCAGTTCCAAACAGGCGCGAGCGGTTGTCTCGGTGGTTAGTGGGTCGATGATAATCCATCCACTGTCTCCCTCGATGAACGTGATGTTCGAGATGTCGTAACCTCGAGCCTGCCACAGCCCGTCATCAACCTGAAACAGGCCGTGAGATTGATTCAGTCTGGCCTGGCGCCAGAGGCTTGGATGGACTGTATCTGGGGCTTGTTCACCGATTTGATCGATGAAGTCGTAGCGACCGATGTCCCAGGCTGGGCCGTAGGGGCCATCAATCACACCCGTGGCGTGAGTTGCGACCAGGCCGCGACTGGCTCGCTCAAAGTCCCGGGGATCCAGACCGAGCCTCCCGGCAGCGGAGCGGTTGCGGTCTATCGTGGTGCTGGTGGCTGGTTTTGTCTGGGCTGGCTCGTGGCTCGCTTTCATGTCAAGACGTCTTAGCCGGAGTCGGGCCAGGGATCAATTTAGGCCACCGCTCACTGGCCAGGGTGGTTGGTCCCTTTGGAGGGTTGCTGGCTTGAACACCTTGGTTCCACCAGAGCGCGGTCGACGAGCTAGGTTAGGTCCTCGATGGTTTTGGAGATGCAGCATGCCTCATGGCTTTGATCAGTTCCGCGCCCACCCCTGGCACGGATTGAAGACTGGTGACAATGCTCCCGCGGTAGTGGATGCATATGTCGAAATCACTCCTTTTGATGCGGTGAAGTACGAGATTGATAAGCAAACGGGCTACTTGAGAGTTGACCGACCCCAGGGAAGTTCGGCCCTTCCGCCGACTCTGTACGGCTTTATTCCCCGAACCTATTGTGCCAATCGTGTCGCCGCCTTGACCCCGTTGGCGGAGGCAGGAGATATGGATCCGTTGGACATCTGCGTTTTGAGTCAGCAGCGAATAGACAAATCGGAGATCATCGTTCCGGCTCGAGTAGTTGGCGGGATCCAGTTGCTAGACGATGGTGAGGCTGACGACAAGATTGTCGCATTGCTTGAAAGCGATCCGGTCTTTAGCTACGCCAAAGAACTAAGGAATCTGCCCGATGCCGTCATCAGCCGGATCGTCCACTATTTTGCGACCTACAAACTCGACACATCTGGATCGAAGCCAAACTCCATTCAGGTGCTTGGAACCTATGGGGCCGAGCATGCCTTCGAGGTCATCGAGGCGGCGATGTCTGACTACGATCAGTACTTTGATCGAAACGAACGTCGGCAAAGTGATCGTCGGCAGTCATCAACTCCGCTGCTACGCAGTCACGCACCGGAAAGTTAGTCACTGGAAGGGAGAACCAGAGCTCAAGCTCTCGCGCTGCGGGGAAAAACAACGGGAATCGATCTCGGTCCTCGGACCTGCCCACCGGCCCACGTGACGGTTGAGGGATCAGCCAACTCAAACTCCGGAATGGCGGCAAACCACTCTTCAAGGGCGAGTCGAAGTTCCATCCTGGCTAGGTTCGATCCGGCGCAACGGTGGATACCGACACCGAAGGCGAGGTGGCGGTTCTGCGCGCGGTCGATGATGAAGGTGTCTGGTTGATCGAAGACCTCAGGATCTCGATTGGCGGCGGGGAAGCTCATAAGGACGCGATCTCCAGCCGGGATCGGGCAGCCGTTGATATGGGCCCCCTCTTCGGCCACTCGGGCCATCGTAACGGGGGAGTAGAAGCGCAAGAGTTCTTCGATGGCCAGGGGCCAAACGTCGGGGTCCTCGGCCATTCGTTTACGGTCATCGGGGTTGGAGGCGAAATGGAACATGGAGGCACCAATAGCACTCCAGGTGGTATCAATCCCGGCTACCATCAAAAGGAAGGCTTCCCCCAGAACGAACATCTCGTCCATTTGCTCACCGTCGACTTCAGCATTGATCAGATCGCTAATCAGGTCATCGGTTGGAGATTCCTTGCGTTTGGCGATCTCGCTCAGCAAGAATTCGGACGCCGCCAGTACTGCCTCCTGACGCCTCTCTTTGTCGTAGGCAAATTCCAGGATTCCTCGCACCCAGCCAACGAAATCATCACTTCGCTCTTCGGATACGCCCAATAGTGCCCCGATAACACGAACCGGGATCTGTTGGGCGTAGTCGGCGGCGGCATCTGCCTGTCCCTGTTCGATGAAGCCCGCGATTAGGCGACGGCAAAGAGCCCGGGTACCTTGCTCGTAGCTCTGGACGGCACGGGGAGCCATCGAGGGAAGGATCAACTTTCGCGTCCAGGTATGCAGTGGTGGATCGGCATCAATTGGCGGCACCCCACCGGGAAGAAGAGCGTCCTCTTCCTCGGCATCCTCATCCGGCCCAACAACGGAAATACCATTGCCAGAGGGAAAGTGTTCGATGTCCCGAGCGGTCGCCTGAACATCGGCGTAACGAACGGGCAGCCATGAGCCACCATAGAGATCGCTGTGGGCCACGGGGCAAGACTGGCGATACTGGGCCCAGAAGGCTGCAGGATCGCCCACATAGTCTTCGCCGAAGAGGTCGTAGTTGGCGAATCGTTCGGGCACTTCGGTGCTGTCGGGTGTGTTTGGGGCTTGCGTGGTCATGGGATCGCTCCTCGTTCACAAGAAGGTAGCCCAAATGCGCCTTACGGTGGAAGTCTGCAATCTGGGACAGACACGATTTCCCTGTCGGGCCACCACCTGACCTTGGCCTGTTTTGATCCAGGAACTCGACCGCTCCTGACGCTCCAGGCCAATTGGTGGCAGGGGGTGGGCCGGACCAGGCCAAAGTGCCACTGTGTCGGATTGTCGTCATGGTGGCTGGCAAAGCTGACCGTGGGAGGGTCAGAACTCAAATCGAACCAGAAGTCGCGAAGTGGCGTCGAAAGGCCGGAACCGATGGCTTTGATATAGGACTCTTTGAGCGTCCAGTATTCGAAGAACCGCCGTCTCCGGGCCGCTCCGAGGAGTTTCTGGAAGGTCTCGAATTCTGGTGGTGCGAAGGAGCGACGGCCGACGCCGAGTAGGTCGGTGGAACGGGTTGTCTTTTCAACGTCAACTCCGCAGTCGATGGTGCTGGTCACGATGAGCGCAAACAGTGATTCGGTGTGAGAGAGGTTGAAACGAAGGTCTGCGATGCCACGGTAGGTTTCGCCCAGGCCGGGAGCGATTTCTGGTCGCCCCCGGTCTTCGATCCTAAATCGCCATTCGCTTGGCCGGATCTCCTCCAGATAGGAGGAGAGTACGGCTCGAACAAAGCAGTGACTACGAAGGAAGCGGTCTTGGGCCGCCGCCACCCGATAGCGGTCGTGGCGACGGAGTTCGGCTGAATCCAACCAGCTTGGTTCGGCTGGGCAACTCTGGGGAGCAGCCAACCAAATCTCTGCCTGTTGGCCAAGATTAGAGAGCAAGATTAGAGAGCAAGATTGGATAGCGGGCTCGATCTAGGCGTTGTAGCCGTAGATTGACTTGGCCTCAAGGAATTCCTTCATTCCGTGAGCACCAAATTCTCGACCATTGCCTGACTGCTTGTAGCCTCCGAAGGGGGTGTCGAGGGCCAATGCGGCACCGTTGATGTGAATCATGCCGGTGCGTATTTGGCGGGCAACCGCTCGGGCGTGATCCAAGTCGGAGGAGCTCACATATCCGGAGAGTCCGTAGACGGTGTCATTGGCGATGCGAATGGCATCGTCCTCGTCCTCATAGCCGATTATCGACAGGACCGGGCCGAAGATTTCTTCCTCGGCGATGGTCATGGTGGGGTCGACGTTGGAGAACACCGTTGGCTTGACGTAGAAGCCGGTGTCAAGGCCCTCCGGTCGTCCGACTCCCCCAGCCTCCAGGGTTGCGCCTTCGTCGATTCCCTTTTGGATTAGTCCTTGAACCTTGGTGAACTGGGCCTGGGAGACAACTGGTCCCACGGTCGTGCCCTCGGCATCGGGGGGGCCGACGACGATCTTCTCTGCCGCAGACTTGGCGATGGCCGCGGCCTCCGCCATGCGGGCGGCTGGCACGAGCATTCGTGTTCCGGCGTTACAGGATTGGCCACTATTGGAACACATCCCGGCTACATCTCGGCCGATAACCTTTTCGAAGTCGGCGTCATCGAGGATGATGTTGGCGGACTTCCCTCCGAGTTCCTGTGCTACCCGCTTGACCGATGGAGCGGCGGCCTGGGCCACGGCAATTCCGGCTCTGGTCGACCCGGTGAACGACATCATGTCGATATCGGGGTGGGCACTCATTGCTGCTCCAACGGTGGGCCCGTCACCGTTAATGAGGTTGAAGACGCCGGCGGGCACTCCAGCTGCATCCATAACCTCGGCGAATAGGATGGCATTTAGGGGAGCAACCTCGGAGGGTTTGAGCACCATGGTGCAACCAGCGGCGATGGCCGGAGCGACTTTGGCGGCGATCTGGTTGAGTGGCCAGTTCCAGGGGGTGATGAAGCCGCAAACCCCGATCGGCTCATAGACCACCTCCGTGGTACCAACACTTTCGGAGAAGTCAAAGTTTTCGAGTGCAGCCTTAGCGAACATCAGATGTCCAATTCCGGACGGAGCTTGTGCCCTGGTGGCCAGAGCAGTTGGGGCTCCCATTTCTTCGCTGACCGTGTTGGCGATGTCTCCCATGCGCTCGCCATAAGCCTCGATCATGCGGTCCAGCAATTCAAGACGCTGTTCCCTGGTTGTCTGAGAGAACGTAACAAAAGCCGCCTTGGCGGCGGCTACCGCGGCATCGACATCAGCCGGGGTGCCCATGGCAATCGTGGTTATGGCTTCCTCAGTGGCGGGGTTAATGACTTCCAGCGTGTCGGATCCGAGTGGCTCTACCCACTGGCCATTGATGTAGAACTTCTGATTATTGCTCATGGGTGATCTCCGGTTGAGGGGTACATGGTCTCGTTTGTATGCGAACGATAGCGGGATCGAGGCTCTCCCCGATATGCAAACACAGCTCGACGCCCAGTTCCATTCGAGTCATCACCCAGTTGGCCGCAGTGGCGCTCAGAGGCACTCATGCAAGGTTCGTCCGAACAAGTCATGTAGTCGCTCCCAGTGGCGCTCTGAGGAGGCCAGGTCGTACTGGGGGCGCTCGGCAAAGGAGAAACCGTGCTCGGTCCCCGGATACCATTCCACGCGACCACGAGCCGGACTGGCCTTCAACGCCTCAGCGAAGCGGTTCACCATCTCTGGGGGAGCGTAAGAGTCTGTTTCCGCGCAAGCGACATAGATCTCGCCCTTGACGGACTCAAGATGGAAATGGGGCGAATCGGGGGCGTCTACGGCGAGACGGACACCATGGATTGATGCCGCGGCCCGAACCGACTCCGCAAGCCCAGAGGCGACCATGATGGCGAAGGGGCCACTCATGCAGTAGCCCACTGTGCCAACGTTGGTAGCGCTCGCCTGGGGTTGAGTCTTCGCCCAACTCAGCATGGATTTGGCATCGTTGAGGACCATCTCGCTGGTTAGCGAATGCATGTGTTCGAACATGACCTCGCGGTCCTGAGACTCAAAGACATTGTATTGACGGACACGTCGGTAGTACAGATTCGGAGCAATGACAAAGTATCCGGCACTGGCCAGGCGCCGACACATTTGACGTAGCTCCTCCCTCATTCCAGGAGCGTCCATCAAAAACAGAACCACCGGGCGCGGCGCGCCCTCCTCGGGGCACACGACAAAAGTGTTCATCGGTGCGTCGTCGGTTTCGATGTCGAGATGCTGTTCAATCATGTTTTCCTCGGTTCTGGGAGCGACGCATAGTCAAGAATCGTCAAGCTGGCCCAACGCGGTTTTGACTCGTCGTTCAGTCACCTTCTGTAGTCGCGAAACAAGGCTCGGAGCGAATTTTGCTACCCGCAGTTCTTCAAGCTGCCAGCCGATGGCTTCACAGACGGGACTGGGAGCAACGTTGGCGCATGATCGGGCATAGCGAGTCTCGAGCTTGCGGCAGGCCATCATCGCCTCCCGATCGCGTCGAACCGAATCGGGCAGGGCTTCGAGCCGAAGTCGGATGCCCCCCAGGTAGCGAATCATGTCCTCCAATCGCGCATAGCCGACCCCCCGCAACATGGTGGGATAGACCAAACGGTCTCGATGTTGCCTGGCGTCTTTGTGTGCCTCGTCCAGCCACTCACGTTGGGGACCGGGCAATGGTGGATTCCGGTCGGGGTCGAGCAACAAATCGGTGGCCTGAATCTCCAACAAGATCGAGCTAAGCACCGCTGCCATCCTCTCCATGAGTGATGGCAGTTGTTTTTGTGTCACAGCGACCAACTCGAAGAAGGAGTCCTGGTCAAAAACGGGGCCACCGAAGTCCGAGATCATGTGGTCAAGCGCACAATCCAATGCGTCGGTGAACCATTGGGCCTTTGTTTGGGTTTCATTGGCAGCGAGAGCCAGTTGAGCGGAGGGGTCGAGGGCCCGATTGAGTGTCCGGAGGGGGGAGGGAACCTGAAGCCTCAGTAGCTTTCTCGTACCGGCCCACATGGCCTCAGATTGTGCCTCGACCGATACCAAGAGCCGAATGTCGACATGATCGCCTGCGTCGATCAAACTCGGATAGGCCCGCACCGGGTGACCGTCGGACATGGTCTTGACGACTTTTGGAAGCTCGCCGAAGTTCCACGACGAAAGCCCTTCGGCCTCAACCGGATGGCGCGCCGCCTTCAGGGAGAGCTGGATGCTCTCCTGCATGCGGTCTCGTAGTGCCTCGAGATCTCGCCCGGCCCCAATGGTCTTGTTGTTGTGACCAACGACTCTGAAGACGGGCCGAAGGTGAGGGGGAATGCTGGCGTGGTCGACTTCGTCGACGGGGACACTAAGTCCAACGTCGCGTTCAAGTCCCCGACGGAGTGCGGTGGGGAAGGCAAGCTCGGTTGACAAGGTCGGAAGAATCCTGGCCACTGTGTCTGGGATGGGAACAAAAGCCTTGCGGGTTGGCTTTGGCAAGGAGCGAATGAGGAACTCGGCGAGGTCTGAGAGGAAGCCGGGAACCAGCCAAGAGAAGTCTTCGGCCTCGACCTCGTTCAGAGCGACGAGGGGCAGCGAAATCGTGATCCCGTCAAGTGGACTCGTCGGGTCAAAGACATAGTCAAGTTGGTAGCTATTCTCACCAATAGTGATGTGGTCCGGAAAAGACTCGACCAGTGCTGAGTTAGGCAGTGCTGAGTTAGGCAGTGCTGAGTTAGGCAGTGCTGCGGTGTCGTCTTTGGCTAACAGCACCTGGCGAGTAAGGGTGAGGAGTTGAGGATCCGACCTACGCTTCTTTCGCCACCAGGCTTCGAAGTGAGCGGCGCTGGTGATAGAGGCTGGCAGCCTCCGATCATAGAAGTCAACGAGCGTGGTCTGATCGGCCATGAGATCGTTTTGTCGAACCTTTGCCTCCAGAGTTTGGATCTCGGCCTTCAGGTTCTCATTGTCGGTGATGAACTGATGCTCAGCCTGCCAGTCTCCCTCAACCAGTGCATGATGGATGAACATCTCTCTGGCCGTTTTGGAGTCGAACTGATCGAGGTTGCGGGTTCGGCCAGCCAGGATTGGTAGGCCATACAGGCTGGCTCGCTCGATTGTCTGAGCAGCACCACGTTCGGCATTCCACCAGGGCTCGGTGTAGGTCCGCTTGAGTAGATGCTCACCGAGGCGTTCGGCCCAAGCTGGATCAATTTGAGCGACCGTGGTGGCCCAAAGCTGGTTAGTTTCCACCAGTTCACCGGCGACGATCCATCGTGGAGGCTTTTTCGCCAATGTCGAGCCCGAGGTGAGGGTAAAGCGTGAACCTCGAGCGCCCAGAAACTCGATCCGACGGCGGCCACGGTCGCGTTTGGATGACTGCCCTTTCATGTTCGGGCGTTTTGCTGTTTTGTCATCTCGTAGTCCAACGTGGGACAACAAGCCCGAGAGCAGCGAATAGTGAATGTCCTCCGGCTGGGCCACTCCGCTGCTCCGGGAGAGGTTCAGCTCTTCGGATACCCGGCGTAGCTGCCGGTAGATATCCTGCCACTCTCGAATTCGATTGAAGTTCAGAAATTCTCTCCGGCAGAGTTTGCGGAACTGGTTTTGAGACCGTGCACGGCGCTCGGTCTTGACATAGTCCCAGAGTTCGAGGTAGCTCAAGAAGTCTGATGTGGGGTGGGCGAAACGCCGATGCATTTCTGCCGCCGCCTGGCGGTTTTCTTGGGGTCGCTCCCGAGGATCCTGCACGGACATGGCGGCGACAATCACCATGACTTGGTGAAGACACTGGTTGCGGCTCGCCTCCACAATCATTCGACCGAGCCGGGGGTCAACGGGTAGCCGAGCCAGTTTGCGGCCCATGGGGGTCAGCCATTTATTGGTCCCGAAGCGATCGGGATCAACGGCATCGAGCTCTTCGAGCAGGGCGATTCCATCACGGATGCTGCGAGTCTCGGGTGGTTCAACGAATGGGAAAGCCGAGATGTCTCCCAGACCGAGTGAAGCCATCTGCAGGATCACCGAGGCCAGATTGGTCCGTTGGATCTCGGGTTCGGTGTACTCGGGACGACCTTCAAAGTCTTCTTCCGGATAGAGGCGAATGCAGACACCGGGCCCCAGACGGCCACAGCGTCCGGAGCGTTGATTGGCCGATGCTTGGGAGATGGGCTCAATCGGTAGGCGTTGAACCTTTGTACGGTTGGAATAGCGCGAGATTCGGGCGAAACCCGGGTCAATGACCGAACGAATACCGGGCACAGTCAGGGACGTTTCGGCCACATTGGTGGCCAGAACAATCCGACGCCGTGAGTGGGAGGCGAAAACCCGATGTTGCTCGGCGGCCGACAACCTGGCATACAGGGGGAAGATTTCTGTGTTAACTAGATTGGCGTCCTCAAGAGCAACATGTGCATCTCGAATTGCGCGCTCTCCGCTACAGAAAACCAGAATGTCACCGGGTTGGGATCGCCAAAGTTCATGAACTGCCTTCACGATGGCCCGTGGTTGGTCGATTGGGTTGCCCAACTCATCGGGTTCAACCGGTCGGTATCGAATCTCAACTGGGTAGTTCCGACCCGATACCTCAATGATTGGTGCATTGCTGAAGTGGCGCGAGAACCGATCGGTGTCGATTGTGGCCGAGGTGACGATGAGCTTGAGGTCCGGGCGCCGGGGGAGCAGTTGGCAGAGGTAGCCGAGTAGGAAGTCAATGTTGAGACTGCGTTCATGGGCCTCATCGATGATGATTACCTCATAGCGGCTGAGGGTGCGGTCCCTTTGAATCTCGGCGAGTAGAACGCCATCAGTCATCAGCTTGATCCGGGTGTTTTTGCCAACCTCGTCGGTGAAACGCACCTTGTATCCGACGAGATCACCAACCTTGGTCCCGGTTTCCTCTGCGATACGTTCGGCCACGGAGCGAGCTGCCAGGCGCCTTGGCTGAGTATGGCCAATTCGTCCATGCTGTCCGAGGCCAGCGGCCAGACAGATCTTTGGTAACTGTGTGCTTTTGCCCGATCCGGTCTCGCCCGCCACAATAATGACCTGATGGTCATCGAGTGCCTGGCAGATTTCCTCGACCCGTTCGCTAATAGGCAGTGAGGGGGGAAAGCGTAGCGTCACAATCGGATCCGGGCTCGATTCGTGGTGGCCAAAGGACGTGCGAACACCGCCTTCAAATAGTGGCCCTCAGGGAAGGTGGCGGGATGGTCGAGGGCATGCTGAGTTTTGGCGAAAGGGCGAAGGTCATAGCCTGCCCTTACGGCTGATCTCTGGACGTCATCAAAAAACCGTTCCGCGGGCACCCGAGTTGTACAAGATGCTTGAACGAAGATGCCTTCGGGAGCAAGTACATCGAGCCCCAGTTGAGTGAGCCGACGGTAGGTAGCTTCGGCTTTAACCACGTCAGCTTTTTTCTGCGCGAACGAGGGAGGATCAAGAACAACCAGATCGAACTTGGCTCCTCGTCTCACCAGCCGCTCCAGTTCTTCGAAGGCGTCGCCAACTATTGTCCAAAGTTGACACGAGGAAACACTTTCGTGGTGGCGATTCGCGTAGAAGTTGTGGCGCATGTGCCTGATAGACGCTTCGGATTGGTCTATGGCGGTGACCTCGTGTGCCCCGCCCCCCGCAGCATTGAGTCCAAAGCCTCCAGTACAGGCAAAAACATCGAGCATGCGGGTGCCCTGAGCAAGATCTCGAACCTTCGCTCGGTTCTCCCGTTGGTCGAGGAAGTGACCTGTTTTGTGTCCCCGGATTAGATCGGCACTGAACAGCAAACCGTTTTCGAGAAACTGAACTGGTTCCACTGGCTTTCGAATACAAAGGGATTCGTCACCACTCGTTGACGGAGCGACTGTCAGCCCATCGCTCAGCCCAAAGGTCTCCTGTTTGGCGACCAGCCGGGCAAGGCGAAGAACAACGTTTTGCGCACCGGTCTTGGTTACCAGCAACCGCACTAATTGAGGAAGGTACGGGATCCATGCCGAGCTATATGCCTTGACGACGATCGATCGAACATAACGATCGACAACCAATCCGGGAAATCCGTCGTTCTCACCATGAATGAGGCGGTAGGCCGATGTTTCCGGGTTGGCTTGAAGCTGTTCTCGACGTTGGATGGCCCCCTTGATACGTTCGGCCCAGAAGGTTCCATCTATGAGCTTCGCTTTACCGTGATGAAGGATCTTGATCCGGATGGGCGACGCCGGATCGTAGAGTCCAATGGCCAGGAACCTTCTGTTGTGGTCAAACACCACCACCAGATCTCCGGCTCTGGCGCCCGTCGCCAGCTTGAGCAGCGAACGTTTTTCGATTGATTGGTCATAGACCCAAGGGTGGCCAGCACGAATATGGCGCTCGGCGTCCTTGGTGACCCGCACCGCGTGTCGCTCGGTGCGAGGTGGAGGCAAAGCGAGCATTCTCCACACGCTATCGGGCTAGGCAAGTTGGCCTATGCACCCTCAAGACGCAAGTCATTGTTCCGATAGATCTACTATGCCCAGTTCGTTTGCCGATGTCGATCATCTTCTTCGACGAGCCGGCTTCGGTGGTCATACCAGCGAGATCAGCGCACTCATGCCCCTGGATTGGCCAGACGCAGTTGATCAGGTGCTCGACGTCAGCCAAGCTTCACCGCCGAATGAGGGCGCACCGGTTCTCGACGGTTCACGCGGGGGATGGCCTGAGTACATCGATCTCGCTCAGTTCTGGATGAACCGAGCAGCCTCGTCGCAGACCCCGATCCAGGAACGGATGGCTCTGTTCTGGCATGGTCACCTGTGCTCAGCTCTGGCCAAGGTTCGCAAAGCCAGCCTCATGTACGAGCAGAATTTGTTGTTTGTCAACGCTGGCCTTGGGCGTTTCGAGGACTTGTTGCAGCAGGTGTCTATCCAGCCAGCCATGCTGCTCTATCTGGACAACAACAGCAATGTTGCCGGGAGTCCGAATGAGAACTTTGCTCGGGAATTGATGGAACTGTTCACTCTGGGTGTAGGTAACTACTCCGAGGAGGACGTTCGAGAGTCGGCCCGGGCTTGGACGGGGCATGGACTTCGAGAGAATGGTGAAAGCTACCTCTTCCGGCCAGAAGAACATGACGATGGCCTCAAGACCTTCATGGGTGTGACCCAAAATTGGGATGGTCCCGACATCATTAGCCATATTCTCTCCGGTCCGAAAAGACCCCAGGTAGCACGGTTCCTTAGTCGAAAAATCTGGGAGTTCTTCGCCTATGCCGATCCAGATCCGGGTCTAGTCGAGGACCTTGCAGTCCTATACAGCGCTAGCGATCTTGACATGACAGCGCTACTTCGTGCCGTCTTCTTGCGACCAGAGTTTCGTTCGCCCAGATGTCGACAGGGTCTGGTTCGTAGCCCAATCGACTTCATTGTCGCCTTGATGCGTCGAACCGGAGTTGATTCCAGTGTCACCCACCCGGAGTGGAACCTTGAACCGATGGGACAGCGCGTTTTCGACCCGCCCAGCGTTGCTGGCTGGGACCAGAACAAGGGCTGGGTGACACCATCAAATGTTTGGGGGAAACGGTCTTGTGTTAGCGCGGTCCGCTGGCACCTACTGAAGAATACCGACATTCTGGAAAACGATGGGGCGACCGCGCAGGAGGCAGTCGATTCTGCCCTGTCGCTGTTCGGAATCTATGACGCATCGGGGGCGACCCGGGCCAACCTTCGCAACTTCTATGACGGTGAGCCACAAGCCTGGGCGAGACGAGCTGGCCTATTGCTTTTGACCCCTTTGACCGCCGAATTCCAGCTTGCCTAACGGAACTAGAATCATGACCCGAACTCTCGATCCTGACGCATCGTCCCCACCGAACCGGCTGGTGTCCCAAGGCCCAGTCGGCCTTAACCGTCGACACTTTCTGCAGTCCATAGGTGCTCTTGGGGCCGCCTCGATGCTGCCTCTCAAATTCGCCGAGATGGCTGCAGCGGCCACCCCGGTCGGCCCCAAGGATGGCATCATCGTTCTGATCACCATGAACGGTGGATGCGACGGACTAGACTTGGTGGTTCCGATCGACGACGGCACCTACTATCAACGACGTTCTGGAATGGCTATTCCGGCAGCTTCCACCCATCAAATCTCCGCCAGTCATGGCCTTCATCCCGCGCTGTCAAGGGTGAAAGAGCGGTGGGATCAGGGGCAGGTTGCGGTCATCGAAGGAGTTGGCGATCCGAACGGGAACATGAGTCATGTGGACAACATGGCCCGACTCAAGGCGGGGCAAACGGGCGAGCGGACCCGAACCACGGGCTGGCTGGGCCGTTACGTCGACGGGCTTCCCGGAGCAAACACAGGATTTCCGGCCATCTCCTTCGGAGCCTCCATCCCTTTGGACTCTATTGGCACTCTGGTTAAGGCCACTGGCCTGCGGACCCAATACAATCGACTGGTCGACCCCCGAACGGCGGAGCCCTGGGACCGCAGACACATTCTGGCCATGCAAAGTTTCGGCCTGAGCACCACGGGGAAAGGCCCGCTCGCTGACTTGTTGGGGCGAGCTAGCTATGACGCGGTTGAAATGGCGAGTGATCTCGCCCCGCTCTACTCGCCCGATCTTCCTGAGGGAGACCTTGCCGGTCAAATGGTCATGGCTGCCCGGTTGATCAACGCCAACCTGGGTATACGGGTACTGTCGTTGAGCTTTGGTGACTTCGATGGTCACGCCAATCAGCGAGCCATGTACGAACAGGGCATGGCGGAACTCGACGACGGGGTAGATCGGTTCTTGACAGAACTAAATTTCGACTTCATGGATCGAGTCATGATCTTGACCACAACCGAATTCGGCCGGCGGCTCCAGGCCAACCGTTCGGGCGGGACAGATCACGGAACGGCGGCCACCTACCTCGCCATCGGCAGCCAGGTGAAGGGCGGCATCTATGGTCAACGGCCGTCCCTGACCAACCTGGATGCGGACCGCAATCTTCGCATCGAGGTCGACTATCGGTCGGTCTACGGCACCATTCTCGAGCGTTGGCTAAGGGCCGACTCAGCCCAGATTCTTGGAGCCAACTACGAGGATCTCGATTTCACCCACGCTCCGGCCACCGTCGACCCCGGACCCCACCCGGCCTATGCCTCTGGTCTTGAGCGACGGAACCAGTTGATCCGACTGTACCTGGCGTACTTTCTACGAATGCCCGAAGCGTCAGGCCTTGATTACTGGGTGGGCCGAAGAATGTCTGGCGCGTCCATCGATGCCGTTTCATCGGCCTTTGCCGGTTCGCCCGAGTTCCGCCGAGCCTACGGTGAACTCAGCAATTCGGCCTTCGTCCGGTTGGTCTACAACAATGTTCTTGAGCGCAATGCCGACGCGAGTGGTCTGGGTTTTTGGTCTTCGGAACTCGATCGCGGGGTTTCACGCGGCCAGGTCATGACCGGCTTTTCAGACTCCAAGGAGTACCGAGCAAAAACTGGGATGCAGATTGATGAGTTTGATCGTAGCGGCCCGGTTGCTCGTCTGTACCGGGCCTACTTCCTTCGAGCCCCCGAGCGTTCTGGTCGCGACTATTGGAGTTCGAGCGGAAAACCCTTGGGAGCTATTAGCCAAGCCTTTGCCGAGTCGCCAGAGTTCCAGAACCGGTATGGGTCTTTGTCCAATGCCGACTTTGTTTCCCTGGTTTACCGTAACGTTCTGAATCGCCCGGCTGAAGGAGAAGGCTTAGCGTTCTGGACGGCTCAACTCGATGCTGGAAGCCTTCGAGGAGACATGATGGTTCAGTTCAGCGAAAGTGCCGAATTCATTGCTTCATTCGACTAAGCACGGCCTAGCGGGTTCGCATACTGGTTGGGAGCCATTCCACAGCGGAATACTTCTCGATTTGGGGTCATAACACTCAAGCCAAAGACGAAACCATGTCGGGTCGGCGAGATCTGACGGGTGATGACTGGGCATGATGGAGACAAAGAGCGCCGGAAAGAGGTCGAAGGCGAACCCAAAGGACCAAAGAAAGAGGTGCCAATGAGCAGCCGGGCGAAGCAGTTGACGCTGATCAAACAGCAGAATCCAGGTTGACCACCAGGTGAAAAAGATGAGCATCAGGGTTGAGCTGAGCATTCCGGTCAGGTAGCTCAACTTCTTTCCGGAGGCTGCATGGAAGACGTCATAGGCAACGTTCTTGTGCTCGACCTCCTCTGCCAGATGCCAAAGGAATAGTGAACTGGCTACAGGGTCGGCATCGTCGAACAAATGTCCCAGTTGTTTCTCGGTCCATCGAGCGCCCGTGTAGGCCAAGGTCTCAAATCCAGGGGCAAAGGCGAGATTGAATGATAGAGACCGATGCGTTTCCAGATGCCGGAATGTCCACGCCATCGCTCGCTCGACCCGTGAGAGGCGAGGGCTTTGGCCAACCACCAGATCATTGAACTTCCGGTGTTGGGCTTGATGTTGCATTTCTTGGCCAATGTAGGCCTTGGCTTCTTCCCGCAGATCCTCACCAAGCAGCGGGAGGGCTTGGCGAACCGAACGGGCGATGTAGGGCTCGGCGTAGGGCATTATGAGTGAGACAGAATTGGCGACGCAGGCGAACTCGGGCAGACGAGGGTGCCAGGACGGTTCAAAGCTGGCATCGAAGCGGAAGGTCACCGATCGAACTATTGGGCTCATCACGTGACACATCGGCGGATTTGTCAGATTGCTGAGGTAGTATTCGCCTATTCGCGGATTGCTCCGCGAATCAGCAACTCTGGCTTCGTCGGCACAGAGAATCTGGCTTTGTTCGAGCGCCTCGCTCGAATCTGACGGATATGGCGCCGCAAGGCGACGTTTGACGAGACAATCGTTCCCACCTGGATTGCTGCCAGCC
Organism: Actinomycetes bacterium; assembly: GCA_024276425.1. Classification (GTDB taxonomy): domain Bacteria; phylum Actinomycetota; class Acidimicrobiia; order Acidimicrobiales; family SZUA-35; genus JAJRQY01. Next base: position 23,792 of record JAJRXF010000128.1, read on the forward strand.
TCTGGGTACGACCCCATCTCTCTCACCTGGATCGAACCCAGAATATGCCTACCTCGCCGGTTGTCCCCGACAACCTGTCTGAACTGGTTCAAGATCATCTCGACGGATGCCTTGAACCGACCTACCTTCCTCTTCTCGAAGCCGCTCGTCCGGCGTGGGTCGAGTTGCTCTACCGCAAACTCGACGACGCGGAATGGGCAATTGAGCGAGCCAACAAGGCACTCCGCGGTAGCGAGCGGGCTCTGGTCGTTTCGGACTTTGACAACGAGGCAAAACGAATAGACGAGGTGCTTACTGAGCTGGTAGGCCCGGCCACCGGCCCGGTCGGCGCCGACTCGACCCGTGCAGATGCGGCCACGGTGGCAGGTGGCAGAGACGGCAGAACCTATAGCGGGGTAGCTCAGCTACAACTGAGCTGGCTCCCCGGTCGAATCGTAGCTTTTGCCGCAGGCCAGGATGCTCTAAGCGAGACGAGCGAGCAGGTCTTGGAGCGGCTGGTCACTGCTGGTGCCGCCGATGATGTTTGGGAGCCGTTTCAGTCGGTTCGCCTTCCATCGGGAGAAAAGGCCGAGACGCTCAGCGCTCCTATCGATGAGGTACTGGGGTGGATAGTTTCCTTGGCCAATAGTGCCGAGGACACTTCGACCGGAACAAGTGTGGCATGGATGGGCTACGCGGCGTCCCTGGCGGTCAAGCTGGTGAGCCAGGGTCGTATGGTGCCCCAACTTCGTAAGGCCCGTCGTAACCGGAAGGAGGGCGGCGGAGGCAAGGGAGAACCAGCCATGTTTGCCGTTCAATGGGTCCCAACTCTCATAGACCTTTCGGAGTTAACTGGTTTGGCCTCCTCGCTGCCCCATTCGGTCACTGCTTTAGGGCACCGACAAGACGGAAGGCAATCGACTCAGGCGATCGTTGCCGATCTGACCGATGCAATCGCTCGTGCCGCTGCCAGCCGCATGGACGTCCCGGCCGCACCACCAGCGCCAAAATCAAAGAGCGACATCGCCGAAGCGGTCCTCGCCAATCTGGACGGCACCGCGTTTCCGGCGCCAAATCGCGCCGGGACCGATGTATCGCGTCGACTAGAGCAATGGGCTCGTCCAGTCACCGGCGCCCTGAAGTTCAGTTTGATCGTTGAGCTGAGTCCTCCCGATGACATGAACGCCTGGTACTTGCGGGTCCTCTGGGCCAACAGCGAAGGAGTTCTCCAGCCGGTTGAGGCCGGGTTGGTTAACTCTTCCAACACCAGACGCAAGGAGGTGCGAGATCAGTTGGCGCGCCTTGAGTTGTTGTTTCCACCTCTGCTACGACCGGGGGAGCAACGTCGAGGAGAAGTGATTCTAAGCCAGGACGAGGCCTGGAATCTGATGACCGACACGGGCGATGTCCTGACCGCAGCCGGGTTCGAGGTTCGTGTTCCGCGCCTGTCGCGAAGGAAGCCAGCGCCTTCTCTACGCCTTACCTCGGAGTCTGGTGACAGCGTGGTTGGGGCCCAGCAGTTGGCTAATGTTCGCTGGTCGGCAGTTTTTGGAGACGTCGAGTTGACGGCAGAGGAGATCCACCGCCTCGCCAGTCAAGCGCGACCCCTGGTTCAATCGCATGGCAGGTGGGTAGAACTGGACCAGGTTGACTTGGCGGCTGCGGCTGCTGCTCTGGAGGAGCGTCAGGACGCCAACCGGCTGACCGGAGCGGAAATGCTACGCCATGCCCTTGGCCTAGAAGGGTCTCAGCTCGCCGGTGGTATCGCAATTACTGGTGGAGGCTGGGCCGATAGTCTCCTGCAGAGCGCAGCGGCGATCCCCTCTGACCTGCCAAC
>JAJRXF010000007.1 GCA_024276425.1 Actinomycetes bacterium
CGCAGCATGGCCGAGCGTCGCTGGGTCAGATGCCGAAAACTTCTTGACCGGGTTCCGCCAGCCCCAAATCCGGTTGGCAACCAACAGAAACGTCGCTCGGGTACTGGCTGAAGCTCGAGCCACGATAGAGCCAGCCCGCAAAAAGAAGATGATCAGCCCACGGCTGTACGAACGTCTTTGGGCAAACCCCTCCATTCTTCAGACATTTTTTTGTCGAGCCGCTACGCTCGGCGTCGATGCAACTTGAGCTTGGCCCCACCGCCGCCGGGGACGTTCGCGATTGGGCCCGTTTTGCCCGTCGCCTAATCTGTGAGATTCGGGTTGAGCCCGATGGCTTCCAGGGCATTGCGAGCCCCGATCTTCTGAGCGCCTGGTCGACCATGATCGACACACTTGACTCACACCCGACCCCCACCGATCCGATGTTTCGCTGGACCGGCAAAATCGATGTTGAGCTCGCCGAATACTTGCTCCATGGCCTGCACCGGTGCGTGCATTCCGAAGAGTTGCAGATTCGGATCACCGATGAGGAACGGGCCAGACACGCCCCTTTCACCCTCCACCTTATCCAGTCGTTTGTTGACGGATTGACTGCTGAGGGTTCGTGTCACCTTCATCTCGTCGATCAAGTCCGCTCCACGCTTGGTGAACTGTTGGATCACTGAGCAACTTCCACGAACACCAGAGTTTCACCCAGGTGAGGCTCGGGCAGTTGATGAAGATGTATGCCGGTCCAAGATCTCAAGAACTACAGCCTCAACCAGATCCATCGCCTGGGCACTCAGGTGAGGACGCAGACCCACCAGCGACTCCCTCAGACTTGGATGCACAGCGACGAACCAGCGGCTAAAGGAACCATCGTCATACCAAGTTGCAGCTCTCGAAAGCACTGAAACATCGTCCCTCATATGAAACATGCGACGAATGCTTGTCCAGCCTGTCATCTGGCTGTGCTCGCGGTGCCAATCCAGCATCGTTGTCACTAGCTCGCAATCAGCAAGGTCGACTCCTGGGGGAGGCCCTCCTCGGGGACTACCAACTTCCCATTGAGCCTTCCCCTCAACCTCCAGGGATGGATGGGCGCAAAGAACTTCGCCCAGACTAAGCAATCGTCCAGTGGGTGGGTCGAACTTAACAATCAGTTCCAATTCATCCAACCAAGCCCAGGCCCAAAACCATTCCGCGCTCAGCTCAGCCGGACGTGTTGGTAATCCAAGGGCCCGGCGCATCGCGTCGGGCACGAGCCCCTCGGCGTTGAGTGCCAATCGTCCGCAGAAGCTATCCCCGACTAAGTGGAGTGCTCCGGCTCCCGTCGGGTAGACGATCGCCACCGCAGTGAGTGTTGTTCCAGGAGGAGGATCACCTGGCTCCCCCGATGCGACTACCTGGCCTGGAGTCACGACAGCCAACGACGGAAAGCCAGGGGAAAGATCCTGCCCGAAAAGGTGGTCGACGGGGTGCCGGTCTAGTTCGGTCAATTGGACTTGGCCCCTCTGCCCCGTGAGCAACGCGAGATAGCAACGATTGGGTTGGAGTTCGCCCAGGGCATCAATGAGGGCCGAAGGAAGCTTTTCGAGTGGTGACAGGCGTTTGGGCGTGGGCATGATTTCTCCAAGAAAGAGGACGACTGGAGGGGGTCAAGACCACCGAGATCGTTCATCATGCCCAGAACCTGTGACAGTGCAAGGTGATCACGGACTTGTCATGCCGATGCGGGCCAACACCCGGTGGATGTCCGGGGTTAAGTCTCAGGCCATCGAGCAAGAGCCAGACCTGGTGCCGGTCCCCAACGACGCGGCTATTGTCACTCTGGTGAACTCTGACCTTCCGGCGATATACCGACTTGGCATTGTCGGCGCAGGCCAGATCGCTCGTATGACCCACCAGGCTGCGATCAAATTGGGAATCACCCCACGTCTGTTGGCCGAGAACCTCGATGATTCTGCCGCCCTGGCTGCACCCGACCCCGTCTATGGGCACCCGGATTCTCTGGCTTCCTTCGCCGAGTCGTGTGAGGTGGTGACTTTCGAACACGAACGTCTCGACCTCGGGCTCATCGCCAGCCTGGAGCAAGCGGGCAACAAGATTCGCCCCGGCGCCAAAGTCATTCGAGCATCCTTCGATAAGTTGCATCAACGCCGGATTCTTCAGAACCGGGGCTTTCTAGTACCCGCCTTCTGCGACCTTCGAGGGCCAGATGACCTATTCGACTTTGCATCAACCACTGGCTGGCCAATTGTCATCAAATCTGTCCGGGCAGGGATGCCCGGCGAACGAAGCATCTGGGTGGTCGAGTCGCCGGCTGAGGGGATGCGGGTACTTTCCGAAAACGGCAATCGGGGCCTGATGGCTGAGAACCACCAGGCGATTATCAAAGAACTGGTTGTCCTGGTTGTTCGTCGACCCGGGGGCAACGCCCGCTGTTATCCTGTGGCAGAGGTCCTCCAAGCGGATGGGGCCTGCCAAGAGATTCGAGCTCCTGCCGCCATTGGGCCCAGGGTCGCCACCGAGGCAAAGGAGATGGCCCTGCGCCTGGCAGAAGAACTGGATGCTGTAGGTGTCCTGGCGGTAGAACTTTTTTTAACCACCGAAGGTTTGGTGGTTAACGAGCTTGCGGCCCGCCCCCATAATGCTGGACACCTCACCATTGAGGGAGCACCAACCTCCCAGTTCGAAAATCACGTCCGCGCTGTGTTGGATCTGCCCCTCGGACCAACATGGGCACTAGCCCCGGCCATCGTCACGGTCAACGTCATCGGCGGCTACGACGGAACCGACCCGGCCAATCACCTAGCCGAGGCCTTGGCTGTGGAGGGAGCCCACATCCACCTCTACGACAAACGACCCCAACCCGGGCGCAAGCTCGGCCACGTCACCGCTATTGGTGATGATCTTGAACAGGCCCGCGATATGGCTCGACGGGCGGAAGCAGCTCTACTTGGAAGGCGCCCCTGGTGACCAATTCAGCAATCCTTACGGTGGTCGATCATCCCCTGGTCTCCCACAAAATTACTCTTTTGCGCGATGTGCGTACCGAACCTGGAGCGTTTCGGGCATTGTGCCGGGAGATTACCTTCCTCATTGCCTATGAAGCCCTGAGGGATCTGCCAACCAAGACGGTTGAGGTTGAGACTCCAATCACCACCACTGAGGCCATTTCATTGCGGGGGCCCGCCCCCGCAATCGTTGGCATCTTGCGAGCCGGTCTCATCATGGTGGATGCCATCCTCGAACTTGTCCCCCATGGCCGAGTTGGTCACCTTGGGATGTACCGAGACCCGGAGACCCACCTTCCCGTTGAGTACTACGGAAAGCTACCAACCAGAATTGATGAGCGAGAAGTCATCCTGGTCGACCCGATGCTGGCCACCGGCGGAAGCGCCGTGGCGGCCATTGACAAGCTCAAGACCGATGGCGCTAAGAAGATTCGTCTGCTTTCCATTATTGGGTGCCCCGAGGGCGTTGCCGCCGTGCATGCCTCTCACCCCGACCTGCCCATCACCCTGGCCGCTCTGGACGAACGCCTCAACGAAAATGCTTACATCGTTCCAGGACTCGGCGATGCCGGAGACCGAATCTACGGAACTCTCTAGTGCCAGATCCAACAGTGCCAGATCCAACAGTGCCAGATATTGACTGGGAGGCGCTGCGAGCCGCGGCACTCGACGCCTCCAAGAACGCCTACGCCCCCTATTCCCACTTTCGTGTCGGCGCAGCCGCATTGGTCGATGACGGTCGAGTTATTACCGGCTGCAACGTAGAGAATGTGTCCTATGGCCTCGGTCTTTGTGCCGAGTGTGGCCTAGTCTCAGCACTCCACGCCAGCGGGGGTGGTCGCCTCATTGCGGTGGCCACTGTTTCTGGCACCGGCGAGCAGTGCACGCCATGTGGTCGCTGTCGCCAACTCTTGTTAGAAAATGGTGGGCCCGACTGCCTAGTCGACGGCGTCGACTCGCCCCAGACCATGGCCCAACTGTTGCCCGGTGGGTTCGACACCGATCGCCTGGCCGAGGGCTAGCGGCCACAAAATTCAGGAGAACAATCGATGGCAACTTGGGACGCAACAACGGTCATCATGCTCAAGCGGGACAAGGAGCCGCTTCCTGCTGAGGCCATCAAGTGGTTTATCAAGGCCTACACCGATGGGGTTGTCGCCGATGAACAGGCATCCGCCCTCGCCATGGCGGTGTTCCTCAACGGTCTCAGCGACGACGAGTTGACGGTCTGGACCCAAGCCATGATCGACACCGGAGTCCGAGTTAAGCACACCGGCATTGGGCTGCCACTCGTCGACAAGCATTCAACCGGTGGAGTTGGTGACAAGGTATCGCTGATCCTGTGTCCCCTCATTGCTGCCATCGGCGGCATGGCTATGCCTCAACTGGCCGGTCGAGGCCTAGGTCACACGGGCGGCACGATCGACAAGATGGAGTCGATCCCTGGGTGGCACCCCGAGATGTCACCGGAGGCCATGAAGGCAGCTCTCCTGGACGTTGGTGCCGTTATCGCCGCAGCATCCGGAGACATTGCTCCCGCGGACAAGAAGCTCTACGCCCTGCGTGACACCACCGGTACAGTGGCGTCCATCCCCCTCATCGCCTCATCCATCATGTCCAAGAAGATTGCGGGTGGAACCGAATATCTGGTGCTCGATGTCAAGGTTGGCCGAGGGGCCTTCATGCGAAACGTCGACGATGCCCGCCAACTGGCCGAGACCATGGTCGGGATCGGAAACCGGGCTGGAGTCAAAACATCGGCCCTGTTAACCCGGATGGATCAGCCACTTGGCCGAATGGTCGGCAACACTCTGGAGGTTGATGAGTCAGTTGAAACCTTGGCCGGAAACGGGCCACGAGACCTCGTCGAGGTGACCGTCGCCTTGGCGGAAGAAATGATGGCCCTGGCCGGCGTGCCCGGCGATCCTCGTCAGGTTTTGGGCTCGGGCGGAGCGATGGACAAATGGGATGCCATGGTCCGAGTTCAAGGCGGAGATCCCGATGCTCCTCGTGAGCGTGCGAACTACCGCCAAGAGGTCCTCTCCCCAAGAAGCGGGTTTGTCACCTACATGGATGCTCTGAACGTTGGGCTGGCCTCCATGCGCCTTGGTGCTGGCAGGACGCGCAAGGAGGATGCCGTGTCATTCGGGGCAGGAATCGAAGTTCTGAAGAAGCCGGGCGAGGCCGTGGAAATCGGCGAACCAGTCCTGGCGCTTTATGCCGACAAAGAGCCACGTTTCGCTGGCGCCCGAGAGTTACTGGAAGAGGCCATTGCCTACGGTCCTGAAGCTCCCCCAGCCTTACCGGTGGTCATCGAGCGGGTGACCTAAGGCGGAGTCATCTTGGGTTACCCTGCGGCATGGACCGCGTAACCTCAGAACTCATTGTCAAGGCCCCAAAGGTTCTGCTCCATGACCACCTCGACGGAGGTATGCGGCCGAGCACCGTGATCGAATTGGCCCAGGAGCAGGGCTACAAAAACTTACCAACCACCAATCCAGACGAACTCGCAACATGGTTCACCCGCGGCGCCGATCGGCGAAACCTCGAACTCTACCTAGAGACCTTCGCCCACACTGTTGGCGTAACCCAAACCAAGGATGGTCTCATGCGGGCCGCGGCGGAGGCAGCCGAAGATCTGGACAACGACGGCGTCGTCTATGCCGAAGTCCGGTTTGCGCCCGAACAGCACCTGTCTGAAGGGCTCACCCTCGACGAGGTCGTGGAGGCCGTTCAGGAAGGCTTCCGCCTGGGCTCACAGGGCAGAACCATCACCGTCGGAACCCTCTGCTCGGCCATGCGAACGGCCGCCCATTCCTTGGAAATTGCCGAACTGGCCGTGCGTCATCGAGACAGCGGTGTGGTTGGCTTCGACATTGCCGGCGCGGAAGCCGGGTTTCCCCCCACCCGCCATCTGGCTGCGTTTCAACTGGCTATGCGCGAAAACTTCCATATCACCATCCATGCCGGTGAAGCCTTCGGTTTACCCTCGATCGCCGAGGCCTTGAACTACTGCGGAGCCGAACGGTTGGGCCACGGCGTGCGGATTATGGACGACATCACCTTCGACGGAGACGGCCGAGCCGAACTTGGTCGCCTGGCGTCATATGTTCGCGATTGTCGAATCCCATTGGAAATGTGCCCGACTTCTAACGTCAACACCGGCGCCGCAACCAGCATTGAGACTCACCCCATCGGAGTACTACGAGACTTGCGTTTCCGGGTCACCGTCAATACCGACAATCGGCTGATGAGCGATGTCAAGGTTTCGGATGAGTTCATCAAGTTACGGGAGGCTTTTGGTTACGGCTGGGGGGATATGGAATGGCTCACCCTCAATGCAATGAAGAGCGCATTCTGGCCCTTCGAACAGCGACTCAAGATCATCAACGAGATCATCAAACCGGGGTACGCCTCACTGCGAGATTCGAACCTTTGAACCGAAGCGGAGAATCACCAGCAGTTGAGCTTCGGGGGTTGAGTAAGACATTCGGCCCCAAGATTGCGGTCGACAATCTCGACCTTGTCGTTCCCCGCGGGAGCTTTTTTGGCCTGGTCGGACCCAATGGTGCTGGTAAGTCGAGCACCCTCAAGATCAGCACCGGCTTGCTGCGACCCGACGCGGGAACGGCCCTCATTAATGGGACCGACGTCTGGTCTGATCCCAAAACGATCAAGGCCAAGATCGGCGTGGTTCCCGAAGAACTCCGACTGTTCGAACGGCTGACCGGACAAGAACTTCTGGAATATGTCGGGCTTTTACGTGGCCTTGACCGGGTCGAAGCTATCCGACGGGCCAACGACTTGCTGGAAGTTCTGGGGTTGGCCGAGGCCGCCGGTCGCCTGGTCGTTGACTACTCCACCGGGATGCGCAAAAAGATCGCCCTTGGGGCGGCCGTGTTGCATCGTCCCTCCGTGTTGTTTCTTGATGAGCCCTTCGAGTCGGTCGATCCACTTTCGGTGAGGGTCCTACGCTCACTGCTTGAGCAGATGGTGGGCGCTGGGGCCACCGTCATCTTCTCTAGCCATGTCATGGAAGTGGTACAAAATCTTTGCGACCACGTGGCCGTCATGAATCAGGGCCGAATCGTGGCCAATGGCTCCGTGGCCGAACTATGCGCCGACCGGGGGCTAGAAGAGGTTTTCGTTGAAGCTGTCGGGGTCGAGGCATCCACGCTAGACATCAGTTGGCTACGAGACTCCTAGGGATGGTCAAGCTTTTTGTTCGACTCAAACTCCGTCTGCTTCGAAACGTTTTGAAGACAAACGGCCGCTGGGGACTCATCATGTTCACCCTGGCTTCCTCGGTGATCGGGCTTAGCCTGGCCGCCATAGTCTTGCGACTTAGCCCCAACGGACAGTTTCTTGCAGGCCCCTTGATTGGTGGAGCCCTCATGCTGGGTTGGATCATTGGTCCTTTGCTGTTTGGAGCCAGCGACGAAACGGTTGATACCAGCAGGCTGACCTTGTTCTCGCTGGAACCGCGCCCGCTTGCGGCGGGAATGGCCGCCGCCAGTATTGTTGGGCCTGGTCCCTTCGCAGCCATCCTTCCACTGGTCGCTTTGGCCATGCGGGGCCCGGGGATCCAGCACAAACTTCTTGGTCTTGTTGGCGCGGCGATGACCGTGGCCTTAGCCACCATGACGTCCCGGTTGGCCCTCACGTTCCTGGGATCAAGCCTGCGAAATCGGCGAAGTCGGGACTTCGCAACGGTGGCCGCTGGTGTTATCGCCGGGACCGTCGGCGCCGCCTTCCAGTTGATCAATCTTTTTGGTGTCGACCTTTCGCGAGACCAGCTGTCGCGCCTGGCCGCAATCGTGCGCCTGACTCCTTTGGGCTGGGCTGGTGATGCGGTCGGCCGTGCATCTCTGGGTGAAGTTGCCATTCCCTTGGTGGAGTTGGTGGCCAGCGCTGCCCTTCTCATTGTGGTCTTGCGAGGTTGGGTGGATGTCCTAGACAGGGTTCTGGCTGAGGTAGCCGATTCAGATGTTCGCACCAGCCAAGGCGGTCATCTGCTGGGAGTCCGGGGGGCCACAAGCTCAGGGCCACGGCATCCCGTCCTTGTGGTTTTGGCCAAGGAGCGCCGCTACCTGGCTCGCCACCCCCGATACCGGGTTCAGATCCTCAGCCAGTTCATTGTCCTCATCGTTGGGGGAGCCCCGTTCTTGGCCGCAGTCATAGATCGAAATCCCCAAGCCGTTCTACTCGGCGCTATTCCCGGTTTGACTGCGGGGGCGACCGGATCGAACCTGCTTGGCCCCGATGGGCGGGCTTTGTGGGCCGAGTTGTTGGCATCACCCTCCTTTGCTCCGCTGTTGCGGGGGAGGTCGCTCCTGTTCGCTCTCATGGGTTTCATCGGTTCGTTGTTGGTGACATTCTCCACCGCCATCTGGACCGGAGGATGGCGCTACGCCCCCATTGCGGTGGCCGCGTCAGTTGGCATGGCACTCGCCGGCTCGGGGGTTGGTGCCCTAACCTCTACCCTGGCCCCAACACCAATGGCCGATGATGATTCGGCCAATCCGTTTGCCACGAGTTCGCCGGGTGCCGGTTGCCTGAATGGTCTCATGACCATGCTGGGGGTGTTCACCGGATTGGCTCTGGCTTTCCCTATCTTGGTCGGGTTGGCCTATGCCCGAGATTCGGTTTCAATTGGGGTGCTTCTCAGCCTTGGTGCCCCCATATATGGAGCAGGCATCTGGTGGGCAGCCACCGCCCTCGCGGCTAGACGGGCCGAACGCCGAATCCCAGAACTGGTGGAAATCTTATCCAGCTCGCTCTAGTAGCGACCTCTTTCAGGTGATGGACGGCTCGCTGGCTGCAAGGCTAATTGAGGGACGGATCTTGGGGATAGTGGGCGAACCAGGCCAGCTCTCCACCAGCCCGGGACAGAACCGACTTCCACAGGTTGCCAGGGTCATCGTTGAAGACGTCCTCTTTGGTGGCATCGGCCAGCCACCACGCACCAACGGCCAACTCCCCTTCCAGCTGTGCGGGACCCCAACCGGCATATCCGGCAAACACTCGTATTCGCTCAACTCCCTCGGCTCTAACAAGAGGGACCTGCCTCTCCAAGTCAATACTTCTTAGCCCCAAGGCCAGCTCGCCCCCGCCGAAGGAACCATCAGCCAGGGCGACCATGGCTCCACGCTCCACCGGACCACCAAAGAAAATCGGCTCAGCCTCCGGCGCCAGAGAACCCCACTCGGAGAAGGCATCGGCCAATAACAGCTCCGATGGCCGATTGAGAATGAGGCCAACCGCCCCACCCTGATCATGCTCAACAAGAAAAGTGATGGTGCCCGAAAAGGTGTCGGCATGAACGGCAGGCTTGGAAATCAACAGCTTTCCTTCGAGCGACATCGCCGGGCCTAACGGGGCTCGCCTAAAATAGCCGCGGTGGAAGAGGTGCCAATTCTGGTGGCACCCGCCTCAGCCATAGCCACCGCCGCCTCGGTGCTCCGGATTCCACCCGAGGCCTTCACTCCAAGACGTCCACCGACGGTCTTGGCCATCAGGGCCACCGCCTCAAGGCTCGCACCTCCCTTGGGGTGGAACCCAGTCGAAGTCTTGACATAGTCAGCGCCCGCCGACTCTGAAGCACGGCAGGCAGCCACAATCTCCTCATTGGTTAGGGCGGCCGACTCGATGATGACTTTAAGGACGACGGGAGAAGCGATAGCCGCCCTCACCGTGGCAACGTCCTTTTCCACCGCTTCCCAATCTCGGGCCTTGACTCGACCCAGGTCCAGTACCATGTCGATCTCGTTGGCCCCCAACTCCGCTGAAAGGTTGGCCTCAAAAGCCTTGGTTCTTGGCTGGTGGCTGCCCGAGGGGAAGCCACAAACGGTAGCGATACTGATTCCTTCATCCACCAATCCGCTGGCAAGGGGAAGGCGTGAGGGTGAAACACAAATCGCCGCCACTCGGTACGCATTGGCCGTGGCACACAGGGAGGCGACATCGGCCTCGGTCGCCTCCGGCTTTAAGAGTGTGTGATCAATCAGGGCAGCAATTTCGGACCGGTTCATGGCTCCAGGCTACCGCTGGACACGATATGCCCTTACCGATGCCCCTACCTGACGCGGGCCGACCAATTGAGTACCACCGATACAGTGACCCCATGGTGACCCTCCCTAAGTCGAATGAGCCGTGCTGGTGCGGCAGCGGCAAGAAATTCAAGCGCTGCCACAAAGACTCCTTCCAGGCAATCCGAGCTGGTAAACAAACACCACTCCGCTCGGTTCCCGACTCGATCCGCAAACCGACCTGGGCCAACGGGGACGCGGTTGAACGGTGGGACGAGCCAGCAGTCAAGTCCGCGGATGTGATCGAGAGAATGCGAACTGTCGGCCGGGAAGCCGCCGACACCCTTGCGTCACTCGGCACGGTGATTGCGCCCGGCGTGACCACCGAAGAGATCGACGCTTTTTGCCACAACGAGAGCATTCGCCGCGGGGCCTATCCAAGCCCTCTCATGTATCCCGGTGGTTCCAACCCCTTCCCCAAGTCGTTGTGTACATCGGTAAATGAGGTCATCTGCCACGGCATTCCCGACAACCGCAAGCTTGAGGACGGCGACATTATCAACTGTGATGTGACCCTATTTCTCGATGGTGTTCACGGTGATACCAATGCCACCTTCTATGTGGGTGAAGTAGATCCGGCCTCTCGCCGTCTGGTCGAAGTCACCCGCGAATGCACCGCCCGCGGGATTGCCGCCGCCCAACCGGGTAATCAGTTAAACGCCATTGGTCGGGCCATTCAGGATCATGCCGAGGACAATGGCTACGGAGTGGTACGAGATTTCGTCGGCCACGGGATCGGTGAGCAATTCCACACCGATCTACAGATCTGCCACTACTTTCATCCCCACCTGACCAACCTCATCGAGGTCGGAATGACCTTCACCATCGAACCAATGATCGCCATGGGGTCCTGGAAGGCCAAGATGTGGTCGGATGGATGGACCGCCACCACCGCGGACAAGGCCAGGACCGCCCAGTTCGAACACACCATCCTGATCACCAAAGACGGCCCCGAGATTCTTACCACACCATCAAGCACCCAAGGCCACCCCTATTGGGATCTGGCTGGGCTGGGGGTTTAGTCTTCGACCAGCAACCGACCCACCGTTGGCTAGTAGAAGCCCAGCATTCGGCCGGACAGAGCTAGGACACTAGCCACCAGGACCGGTCGGATAACCTTCTCGCCCCCATCAACGGCGATCTGAGATCCCACATAGCCGCCAATTGTGGTTCCAGCCGAAAGTACCAAGGCTGGTGCCCAACGAACCTGGTCTCGTGAGATGAAGATCACGACCGCAATGATCGAAACCACCACGATGACATAGACCTTGATTGCGTTCGCCGTTACCAGATCGTGCCCGGCCCGGGACAAGACCAACAACAAGATTAAGCCAACGCCGGCTTGAATCGCCCCGGCGTATATCCCAATGAGGAAAAAGACAGCCACGGTCACCGACATCGGCCAAGGTTTGGGTGCTGTCTTCGCGCTTGGCTTGAACACCGCCAAAACAACCAGGGGAATCATCAACAGGCCAAAGGCCTTCTTGAAAATCTCATCATCCAAGCCCGATACAACAAAGGCTCCAATCAGCCCGCCGATGGCGACCGAAGCAAAGATGGGATACATCTCCTTGGTAACCTTGTGCCCCCGGCGCCAGAACCCGAAGCCAGCTCCCCCCATCTGCATGAGCACCGCAACACGATTGGTTCCATTCGCCAGTAATCCCTCGACTCCTCCAAGCCCGAGCAACGGCACCGTCAGCAAAGAACCACCGCCGGCCATGGCATTGACAATGCCAGCGAAGAGCCCCCCGGCAAAGATGAGCGAAGCCTCAGTCCAAGACATTTGGGGCACGCTACCGCGGTTTGGAGTCCTGGGGTGACAGAATCACACCATGCGAAGAGGGTTAGCAGGATTGATTCTTGGCCTATCACTGGTGCTGGCAACGGTGAGCTGGGCCGGATTCGTGATGACACGGACGGTTCTCGACCCTAGCCGCTCCGAACGACTGGCCGACCAGGTCTTTGACAACGAACAGTTGCGTGGCGCCATCTCTGATCGCCTTGCCGCTGGCCTTCAGACTGCGATACCCGGTGATCTTGTGGTGCCACCAGAACTCATCCAGGCGGCGGCCGACCGGGCTCTTGATGATCCGGCAGTCCAAACTCTTGTGCGTGAGGGAATTGTTGCCACACACCGAAATGCCCTGGAGGGAAAAACTGAGCCAGTGACGATTGATGCCAGCGCGCTTGGTCGCGCCGTGAGAACCTCACTGATCGAACTCTCCCCCACCCTCGAGCCAGCAATTCCGGCCATTCCCCCCATTGAAGTCACCCTGCCCACCGGTGGCCTAAGCTTCTTGGGCAAGATCCGAAATTTTGTCGAGCAGGCCACCATCATTGGTGCAGCCCTCTCCTTGGTTGGGTCGCTGATCGCCCTTGTTCTAACCACCGATCGTCCAGCGATTCTTCGTCGGGTGGCGTTCTGGGCCTTTGGGGCGGCTGCGTTCTGGGTGGCAGTTGGCTACGGGGTGCCCTGGCTGGCGGGCAGAATCGCGCCGTCATCCGGTGCGATCATCTCTGCCATCATCGACGTCTTCTTCGGCGCCATGATTAGACCGGCGATCACCCTGGCGATCGTCGGAGCCGCCCTGCTCGGAGCGTCCTTGGCTTGGGCCGCATTCAACCAGCGACAGCCCAGCCTTGCCTCAGCTCAGGGAGCTTCCACGCCAATGCACCAATCGGCGGGGCGCCAGCTGCCACGCACGCCAGGCGTTTCATCCAACATTCGTCCCCCGCGCCACGGTCCACCAACTCCGGGCAACCCTAACCAGACCGACATGCCATTCTCGGGGCGAACGGCATCTCCTCAGATCCATCCAACAAATCCTGGTGTGGACCCCACGGCCACCCAACCACAATCACAATCACAACCTCGGCCAACTCCGCCTAGGAGACAAGATCCCTGGGACGTGACCGAACCAACACCACCGAGGTCACCAAAACTGCAACCACATTGGGTTGAAGGCGTTGGATATGTCGATCCCGAAGCTAACAACCAATAGGTCACCCGTCACGAATTTCGCCAAATCGTAGATCTTTTGCCAACTTCTTCCTACCCTGCCCCCCTATGGTAGGTTACTCCATCACAAAAGAAGACTACATCAAAAGGCTCCGACGCATTGAGGGTCAGGTTCGCGGGCTTCAACGCATGGTCGACGAAGGCACCTACTGCATAGACATTCTGACGCAGATCTCCTC
>JAJRXF010000129.1 GCA_024276425.1 Actinomycetes bacterium
CATAGACAACCTTGCGTTGTTCGTTGAAAACCTCGTCGTATTCCAGAACGTTCTTGCGAGTCTCGGCGTTTCGCTGCTCGACGGTGTTTTGGGCCCGCTCGACGGACTTGCTAACCATCTTGGATTCGATCGCCTCGTCCTACGCCAGGGCCTTGTCCATGACCCAACTGGAGGCGCCCGTAGCGAAGATACGCATCAGGTCGTCTTCCAGCGATAGATAGAACCGGCTCTCACCCGGGTCTCCCTGACGGCCAGCGCGACCTCGAAGCTGGTCATCAATTCGGCGACTCTCATGGCGCTCGGTGGCTAGCACATACAAGCCACCCGCCTCGCGGACCCGCTCACCTTCCTCGGTGGTCAGGGCTTCCCAATAACTCAACCGTTTGGAGTAGTAAGCCTGACCCTCTTCCGGGTCGTCCGGGTCCAAACCGGCCGCTCGAGTATCTCGTTCCGCCAACTTCTCAGCGTTTCCTCCCAGCACGATGTCAACGCCGCGGCCCGCCATGTTGGTGGCTACGGTAACTGATCCGGCTTGACCTGCTTGGGCGACAATTTCCGCCTCCCGAGAGTGTTGCTTAGCATTGAGAACCTCATGTTTGATCTGACGTTCCTGCAGGATCTGACTGAGCAATTCTGATTTTTCCACCGAGGCAGTACCAACCAGAACCGGTTGCCCCTTCTTAACCCGCTCCTGCAGATCATCAACGACGGCTGAGTACTTAGCCATCTCGGTCTTGTAAATCAAGTCCGCCTCGTCGATACGTACGATCGGCTTATTGGTCGGGATCTGAACCACCGGAAGGTTATAGGTTCGCTCCAGTTCGACGGCGTCTCCCAGGGCGGTTCCCGTCATTCCGGATAGCTTTTCGTACATCCGAAAGTAGTTTTGCAAGGTGATGGTGGCAAGCGTTTGTTGCTCTTCTTTGATTTGAACCTTCTCTTTCGCCTCAACCGCCTGATGTAGGCCATCGGACCACCGTCGTCCATCCAGTACTCGACCGGTGAACTCATCAACGATCTTTACCTCGCCGTCGACGACGAGATAGTCCTTGTCCTTGTGGAAGAGTTCCTTGGCCCGCAGGGCTGAGTTGAGTTGGTGAACAAAGTCGCCCTGCACTCCGTCATAGAGATTCTCGATTCCCAGAATCTCTTCAACCTTGGTAATGCCATCGTCGAGAATGGCAACGATCCGCTTCTCTTCATCAACCTCATAGTCGTAGTCGCGTTCAAGCTGGGTTACCACATCGCGGAAACGATAGTAGAGGTCAGCGGCCCCCTTGACCTTGCCACTAATGATGAGTGGAGTTCGGGCCTCGTCGATGAGAATCGAGTCGACCTCGTCGACAATGGCGTAGTGGTGTCCCCTCTGGACCATGTCGGCGCGTGAACGAGCCATATTGTCTCGCAGGTAGTCAAAACCGAACTCGTTGTTGGTCCCATGGGTAATGTCAGCGGCATATTGGGCACGCTTGTGGACCGGATCGTTCTGACCCGGGACGATGAGACCCACAGTCAGCCCGAGCCGCCGGTGGATTTGCCCCATCCACTCAGAGTCTCGGGAAGCAAGGTATTCGTTGACCGTAATTGCGTGAACGCCATTGCCAGCAAGTGCGTTGAGGTAAACGGGGAGAGTAGAAACCAGGGTCTTACCCTCGCCCGTTCGCATCTCGGCGACCCAGCCCCAGTGAAGCGCAGCGCCGCCCATGAGTTGGACGTCGTAGTGCCGCTGACCGATCTCGCGTTTGGCCGTCTCTCGCACAGTGGCGAAAGCCTCGGCGAGTAGGTCATCGAGAGACTCGCCTTGATCGATTCGTTGCTTGAACTCAGCGGTCTTGGCCACCAATTCGTCGTCACGAAGGCGCTCGAACTCTGGCTCAAGAACGTTGACGGGCTCGATGACGGATCTAACGGCCTTGAGTCGCTTACCGTCCCCGGCTTTCAGGAGTTTGTTAAAGAGCTTCATCTCCTAGTAACTCTACCGCCCGCACGCCCGGCCTCTCGCGCACCCAAGACAAACAGACCAAGAGAAAACCATTCGAATCCGGATAAGGCCCATCCTCACCCCGAGCACGCCGTCCCGCTACCAACGCAGGCCGTGCGCCTTCATCTCAACTCCGGAAAATATCAATCAGGCCAACGTCGCCATCTTCTCGACGGTAGACCACGGCCGTCTTCGACGTTTCTTCGTTGGTAAAGATGTAGAAATCATGGTTGAGAAGATCCATTTGAAGCGCGGCAGCCTCGGCATCCATCTCTCGCAAGTCAAACTTCTTGTTCTTTACGATTCGATAAACCGGCTCCGCAGAGTCAACGGTTTCTGCCAGAAGTTCGTGAGCAAGCTGTTCTCCCAGGCGAGGGCTTCCACGGCCCTGGCGCTGGTTCTTGATTTTCGTTTTGAGTTTTCGGAGTTGACGCTCAAGTTTGTCGACCGCAAGATCAATGGCTGTAAAACCATCAGGGGCCGACACCTTGGTCCGGACGTGGTGCCCGTGTCCCTCAATGGTGACCTCACAAATTTCCTTGTCACCGATTCGAGGGTTTTTTTCTTCCCAGAAATGAACCTCGGCTCTTTCCATTCCGCTGAGATACCGATCAAGTCGCCCGATCTTCTCGACTGCCTGATTTCGAAGCTTCTCCGAAACCGTAGTGTGTCGACCGCTGACCGTAACCTCCATGGAGGCTCCCTTCGTTCGGTTGTGCTGGAAATGTGTAACTCTTTGGTTCTGAAACTATTCGGCCGTACTCCTGCTTGCATTCCTGCTGCATTGGCCGGTTGCATGGCCACTCGCCGTCTCGGCGAGACCACTCTTGCACCTTAGGCGTATTTTCGACTGCTTGCAGACCAACCTGTCGAGGCGATGGTCATCCCAATCACCCTCCCCGCCCCTGCCTCCCGCAAGATCGAGGCTGCACTCCGAAGTGACGCACCAGTTGTGAGGACATCATCGACAACAATCACCGTTTCTGGCACCGGGTTCGGGGTCCAAAGGTCAAGACCACCAAGGCGAGCCCGACGGTCTTGACCGGTTTGGGGTCGGCCTCTGCGTCCGAGAAGCCTTTGTGCCGGGCCATTTCCTGCCCTAGCCACCGACATTGCCAGCAGGCGTCCTTGGTCATAGCCTCGCTCCCGTCGATTGACCGGACTCGCAGGGATCCACGTCACGGCACCATGAGCAGACCAAATGCTCTCCGACACTGGTATCCGCGAGCGCAGCAGGCGTCCGAACTGGCGTAGAACATCACGCCTTCCTTGGTTCTTGGCCGCCAGAATCGCGCGGCTCATTCGTTCGTCATAGTCAAATAGACACACGACCTGGTCTAGCCCCTCCAATTCAACACACCCCGAAGGAACAAAGAGGTCAAAACACCGCTGGCAAACGAGGCGTGAATTGCATTGGCAGCCAGGGCACCGTCGTTCCAGGAACATGCTAAACCAAACTAGGCCGGCGCGCTGACAAAGGCGGACTCAGTGCCCACCCAAGCACTGCTTTTACCAAACACTAGAACCAAAACGCCTAGTATCGGTAGTGCTCTGGCTTGTATGGCCCCTCGACCGCCAACCCAAGGTAGTCAGCTTGACCCTGGCTGAGCCTGGTCAGCTTCGCGCCAAGGGCGTCAAGATGCAGCCTGGCTACCTTCTCATCAAGAATCTTGGGCAAGGTTGTGATGGTGAGCCCATAGTCCTCAGCGTTCCTGTGCAATTCGATCTGGGCCAACACCTGATTAGTGAAGCTGGCGCTCATGACGAAGCTTGGATGGCCGGTTGCGTTTCCAAGATTCAACAACCGACCCTCGCTCAGCATGATGATCGACTTGCCGTCGGGGAAGCGGAACTCATCAACCTGAGGCTTGATGTTGATCCTTTGGATGTCACTTTGCTTGTAGAGACCGGCCACATCGATCTCATTGTCAAAGTGACCGATGTTTCCAACGATGGCACCCTGCTTCATCTTGGACATCATCTCGACGGAGATGATGTCCTTGTTGCCAGTAGCGGTGACGAAAATGTCGACTTCACCCAGAACTCGTTCGATGGTGGTGACCTGGAATCCATCCATCACGGCCTGCAGGGCACAGATCGGGTCGACCTCGGTGATAATGACTCGGGCACCCTGGCCTCGTAGTGCCTCGGCGCAACCCTTACCGACATCGCCATAGCCAAGAACTAAGGCGACCTTTCCACCGATCATCACATCGGTACCACGATTGATGCCATCGATGAGGCTGTGGCGTGTGCCGTATTTGTTGTCAAACTTTGATTTGGTTACCGAATCGTTGACGTTGATGCCGGGAAACTGCAAGGTTCCGTTATCGCGCATTTCATACAGCCGCATGACGCCAGTGGTGGTCTCCTCAGAGACGCCACGAATGTTGGCGGCCATGCGGGTGAAAAGGGTGCTGTCCTGGGCGTGAAGCTTCTTCAAGACCCCAATAATGGTGTGCCACTCATCGGGGTCATCATCGGTTGCGTCTGGCACTGCTCCGGCGGCCTCATACTCAGCACCCTTGTGAACAAGCAGGGTCGCGTCCCCACCATCGTCGAGAATGAGGTTACAGAAGCCCTCGTTGTCTGGCCACATGAGAGCCTGTTCCGTGCACCACCAATATTCCTCAAGTGATTCACCCTTCCAGGCATACACCGGAACTCCGGTCGGGCGGTCCGTTGTTCCTTCGGGCCCGACAACCACGGCCGCAGCGGCTTCGTCCTGGGTGGAGAAAATGTTACAACTCACCCAACGAACCTCGGCTCCGAGTGCGGTCAGGGTCTCAATGAGCACTGCTGTTTGGATCGTCATGTGCAAGCTGCCCATGATTCGTGCGCCCTTCAGGGGCTGCTCGTCGTGAAACTCGGCCCGCAAGGCCATTAACCCAGGCATCTCTTGCTCGGCCAATTCCATCTGCTTGCGACCAGGCCCAGCCAGGTTGATGTCAGCCACCTTGTAGTCGCCCTCGGCGACGGTCCGGGGGCGACCAGAACTATTGGTATCAGTCATAGTGATCTCCATGCGACGCGTGACCAGAGGGTCGGTCGCTTCTATCTATCTGCACCAAACACCGTGCAAGGAAGTTGACAAGAAAGGCTGAGGCCAACTGGCCAGATCAGGGCAGCCCGATTCGGGGAGCCTAGCGCTGCGATCGGTAACTGCCGCTGATGATAATGCTCCCACCAGCATGGCAGGTCATCGCTCCAAGCTCACAGGGGTCGGTTGTCCCGGGCCGACTTCGGATGAGTTTCGTACATTCGAAGGACTACAACTAGCCCAGAGAGTGCAGTGAGTAGGGCGACTGCGTAGATCGCGACCTCAAGGGAGATGAAATCGGCCAGCAGGCCAGCCAGTAGAGCGCCAAAGGCAAACCCTGCGTCACGCCAGAGTCGGTAAATCCCGATTGCCCGAGCCCGCCAACTCGGGTGGGCTACATCACCAATGGTTGCCAGCAGGGTGGGATAAACCAGGGCAGTGCCAGCACCAAGCGCGGCTGCCCCAATTGCCCAGGCCCAGAAGTTTGAACTCGCTGCAATCCAAGCGATGGCAATCGCCTGGGTGAACATTCCAGAAACGATCAACGGCTTTCGTCCGACTCGGTCAGAAAGCCCCCCGGCATAGATCTGACCGAGGCCCCATACTGCCGGGTAAAGAGCAGCCAAGACTCCGATTTGACCAATTGAAAGGCCACCATCAAGAAAAAAAAGCGGGAACAGCCCCCAAGCCAAACCGTCATTGAGATTGTTGATCATTCCCGCCTGGGATGCGGACGAAAGCGCCTTCTCTCCAAAGCTTGTCAGCGTGAAAATCTCGACACCGCTACGGGGTAGGGAACCCTCTGAGTCCGGACCTCTCGCCCCAGCTTCGTCCTGGGCGTGCCCCCTTGTTTCCTCGACAAACAGCACCGAGAGGCCAAGACCAAGACCAGCAAATGCGATTCCAAGAAAAAACGGCACTGGCCGCAAGCCCCAACGTTGGGCGATGTAGCCGGTGGCCAGGGCAGTGGCGGCGACTGCCCCATAACCTGCTGCCTCGTTAAGCCCCATGGCAAATCCACGCCTCTTCGGACCGACGAGATCGATCTTCATAATCACTGTCGTCGACCAGGTCAGACCCTGGTTGAGACCCAACAGCACGTTGGCGAAAATTACCCATCCCCACGAGGGAGCCCAGATCAGAAGCAAAGGTATCGGGAGACCAATGATCCAACCAGCGACCAGAATGGGCTTACGTCCATAGCGGTCACAGAGACTGCCAGCGACAAAGTTCGTCATTGCCTTGACCAGCCCGAACGCGGCGATAAAGGTTAGAGAGGACGTCAGAGCCGTTAACCCGAACTCCTGCTGGGCCAGAAGGGGCAAGACGGTGCGTTCTTGGCCAATCATGCCGCCGACCAAGGCATTGACACCCACCAGAAGCGAGAATTGAGCCACGTTTTCACGCAGGCCAAGTTGCCGATCACTGCCCGTCAACGTCATCTCGACTTCCTCTCCCCGCGCCTCACCAGCCTAAGCCACATCGAAGAGCTTGGCTTGGCTAACGAGCCTTCATGGCCCCATCTACCGGGACCGCAGCACCGCTAATGAAACTCGCAGCATCGGAAAGGAGGAAGACCATAAGAGCCGCAACCTCGCTAGCATCGCCGATCCGTCCCAGCGGAATCGAATCTGCAATGAGCCCCTCGATGGCCGCGGCGTCCCTCTCGTCCGACTTCATTGAGTCAATGAGGCTGTCCATCATGCGAGTTCGGATTGGCGCCGGACAAACCGCGTTGCAGCGAACTCCATCGCCAGCCAATTCGATGGCTGCGGTCTTCGTCAGCCCAATGACCGCATGCTTGGAGGCAACGTATGCCCCAAGTCCCGATGCGCCAGCCAAACCGGCAACTGAGGAGACGTTGACAATGGACTTGTTCGTTCCGGTCATTGCCGGTGCGACAATTTTGACCCCAAGGAAAACGCCCTTGACGTTCACCGCCAGGACCTGATCAAAAATTTGCTCCGGGTACTCGACCAAGGGCGACATCGAGCCCTCGATCCCAGCGTTGTTAACCAAACCGTCGAGTGTTCCGAACTTGGCCAGAGATTCGTCGCGAACCCGCTCCCAATCGACACTGGAGGTCACGTCGGCCTCGACGACGATCAGTCGTTGTCCTGCTCGCTTTTTTAGCTCGGCCAGCCCAAGACTGGCCAGGTCGAAGGCGACTACGTTGGCTCCCTCGGTTAGGCACTGATCGACGGTGGCTGACCCAATACCCCCACCAGCGCCACTGACAATGATTGTCCGATCAACGAGTGCGCCACTCACTGTGGATCCAACCAAACTTTAAGGTCTTCAACCAGATCCAGAGGGCCGGGGTCGACGCCCCGAATGGCGGCGATTTCTAGCGATGTCAGATCTCCAATGAGGACAAGATCCAGAAGCTGGGCCACCGGCCCTTCACCGTTGGCTTCGACGCTGAGAACTCCCGCCATCTGTTCCCTGGTCTGGTGCTCGACATAGGCGAACCGTCGAGCTGTCTGAGGGTGCTCACTTTCGTGCCTAAGTTGAATCTGGGTAAATAGCTGCTCAGTCGGAACAGCGGAACCCGTCCAGCCAACCAGTTCGTTATGACACAAGTCCGGCATCGGCGCCCAGAAAGCCGGCGTCTTCACATTGTGATTGAAGGCCACTTTCCAGCGGCGAGCCGCCGTGGTGCCAACGGTACCACCACCGTAGATCACCGGCATCGTTGTGCCGATTGCTTCGGCCAAAGTCTTGGCCGAGCTTACTGGAGAATCCAGTTCGTCCCGGCGAACCCGAAGTTGGTTCACCGCTTCCTCGATCCAAAGCCGAGCTCCAGGAAACAAACCAATCTGCTCCAGAGCGAGCATGACCGGGGTTGCTAGTGAACCAAGTGACGCTCGCGGCATCGGACCCGGCTCGACAACCGGCAAGACCGGAGCACCAACTCTTCGAGCGAAGGTTTCTAGGGCGCCGCCATTGGTGATAGCCACCAGGGACGCACCGGCCTCAACCGCCGCCTCTAACGATTCCAGCGTCTCTTCAGTTGTTCCCGACTCTGAGATAGCGATTACCAAGGTAGAGCTGCTGACCCAACTGGGTGGGAGGTAGCCGCCGTACACCACGATTGGCAAGGGAGCGAACGGGCGGGCACAAGCCGCGGCCACGTCACCTCCGAATCCGGAATCTCCCATCCCAAGGATGAGGACCTGATCTATTTTGGCCGAGTCCGGCAGGCCAGAAACTGTGCCGATGGCGGCGAGCGATGCTTCGATTTGTTCTGGGAGGCCCAGCATCGCTTGACGCATCTCCAGCGTGTCCGGGGGCGGTGTTGGCGGGGAAACCTCGGCGTTCATCGGGTTAGTTCTCCAATGCGGCAGCCTTGGCCACAAGTCGCTCAGCTTCAGAGTCGGAGACCACCTCTGACTCGTCAATGAGCATTAGTGGAATGTCATCCTCAACTCGATAGCGACGCTTGAGTCTGGGGTTGAACAACGTGTTCTCATCTTCGAAATAGAGCAGCGGACCCTTGTCATCTGGGCAGGCCAGAATCTCTAGAAGTTTCGAGTCGAGCGCCATTAGAATTCTCCTTGGGTCTGCCGGAGTTCTGCCGGTCGGCTTGCTCCCACCAATCGGCCGCCCAAAGCCTACTCCGCCCACGCCTGGTAGCCGACCGGGTTCTTACCGAGGTTCTGAGGGGCTCCCAACGGTCATCCGCCAAACGCGACCAGATCCGCGAAGCTCATAGGCCAACTCGCTAGCGCTTACAAATCCGACCTGGCCGCGACTCAGGCCAAGGAGCGAACCATTCCTCGTCTTAATCTCGACCGCCCCTTCGGTGACTAGTAGAATCTCCGGTCCGACTACGCCTAAATCCAAGGTAGTCGAACATGGCCCTTCAAGGTCCAGGTCGATGCGCTGAAGCAAAAACTCATCTGATGTGGTCCTATAGTCAGAAACTGGTCCCGTCGGGCGTTGAATCGGGGGATCACCTGCGTCAAAGCTGGCGATGGACAAGAGTTCGGCAACATCGATGTTCTTCTCGGTGAGTCCACACCTGACCACATTGTCGCTGTTAGCCATCACCTCGATAACCAACCCCGAGAGATAGCCATGAACACTGCCAGCACCCAGGAACATTCCCTCGCCCGGCTGGAGGGTCACATAGTTGAGAAGCAACCCAACAAGTACGCCAGCATCGTTGGGGTATCGAGCGGCGACATCTGGTAGCCAGGCGAACTCGGCTGGAAGGGCGCGTTCTTGCAGGTTAAGGAACGGTCCGACCATGGTGGAGATTTGCTCGGTTGGTGCGGTCAGGAGCCAATCAACCACAGAACTAAGCTTGGCTGAACCAAGTTGATCTCGAAGGGGTGCAAGCCCGTCGAGCTTCCGGTGTTGGAGGAGTCCGAGTGTGCGCTGCGGATCCCGAAACCCGCAGAGCGCCGAAAACGGCTGCAGGGCGACAACCATCTCTGGCTTGTGGTTGCGATCCTTGTACGTTCGTTGCCGATCATCAATGCGCACCCCAGCAGCCTGCTCTTTGGCGAAGCCGACTTCAGCCTGCTGCTTCGTTGGATGAACCTGAATCGAGAGCGGTTGTGCCGCAGCCAGAACCTTCCCGAGAAAGGGCAGGTCCGAATCCTTGGCCGCTTGGAGTTCCCCCAACATTTCCACTGGCGCTTCGCGGACGACCTCATCGAGCCCTTGCCCAGTCGACTCAAGCAAGCTCGGCGCGCCAGCATTAGCTCCCATCCAGAGTTCTGCCTGAGGCTCACCGGTCGGATCAGCACCAACAAGTTCGGGGATCGCCACAAGGTCACCCCACGCGTAGTTACGAACCGGACAGATGAGCCGATCAATCACGACGAATCGGCCGCGGCCATGACTGCTCGTACCTCAGCCACCTTGGCGTCCACTGCCCCAGGAGCCGCCGCTTCAAGGTTCAGGCGCAACAGCGGCTCAGTGTTTGAGGGACGAAGGTTAAACCACCAGTCACCGCCATCGACGGTTAGTCCGTCGAGGCGATCTGTCTGTAACGTCGAGTAGTGATCGGCCACGGCTTCAATGACCGCAGTGGCATCATGAACCCTGGTGTTGATTTCTCCCGACACGGCGTATCTATCAAGAGGAGCAAGAAGTTCGGATAAGGTTCCGTCGAACTTGGAGAGTTCGGCCAATACGAGCATGGTCGCGATAATGCCAGAGTCGGCCCGCCAGTTGTCCCGGAAATAGTAGTGAGCGGAGTGTTCACCACCAAACGCGGCTCCTGTCTCCGCCATTGTTTGCTTGATGAAGGAGTGCCCCACCCTGGACCGAATGGGAGTACCTCCGTTTTCGAGGACGACCTCGGGGACGGATTTCGAGCAAATCAGGTTGTAGATAATTCCCGCTCCTGGATCTGCGTCGAGCGTGGCCTTGGCCAACAAGGCTGTGGTCAAAGACCCGGAGACTCCGCGTCCTTGGTCATCGACCAAGAAGACCCGGTCAGCATCACCGTCAAAAGCGAGTCCAAGGTCGGCTCCCGTCTCCAGAACCCTGGCCTGAAGGTCAACGATGTTTTCGGGCTGGATCGGGTTGGCCTCGTGATTGGGAAAAGTTCCATCCAATTCGGGATACATGATTTCTAGATCAAAAGGCAGGCTTGAAAAAACCTCGGGCACAATCAGCCCGCCCATGCCATTTGCCGTGTCGGCAATAACTTTCATTGGGCGAAACTCTGCGACATTGACAAAACCTCGAACGTGCTCGGCAAAGGCGGCGAGAAGGTCGTCTTGCCTGCGCTCTCCTGGCGTCGCCGCGTCCTGCACTTGGCCCATAGACCACTTCGTTGCCACCTCCGAGATCTCCGGTAGACCGGAGTCTTCCCCAATGGGCATTGCGGCGGAGCGGCAAAGTTTGATCCCGTTGTAGCCAGCTGGATTGTGCGAAGCAGTGAACATGACCCCCGGCAAATTCTGGGAACCAGACGCGAAGTAGATCATGTCGGTAGACGCCATGCCGATGTCGAGAACATTCAGGCCTTGGCTTTGGACACCATCGGCGAAGGCCCCGGTTAACTCCGGGCCGGAGGGACGCATGTCTCGCGCCATAACGATTTCGGTGGTTTCTGGCTCTACTAACCGTATGTAGCTGGCAAACCCGACCCCAAGGGCTTGACAAGTCTCGGCATCAATCTGATCGGGGTAGGTCCCCCGAATGTCATAGGCCTTGACGATGTTCTTGAGGTCCTTCACGTGGCATCCCTGTCTCGAATTGGCTTGACTGACTCAGTCTTGATCGCTTCAGTGTTAGTCGTTGTAGAGCCGATCGACCGGGATCCCTCAACAATGAGTTGTTGGCGAGGATCCGGCCGGTATCGACCCCAGCCAGCCATGCGGCGCACCCGAATCAAGTCGCGCAGCAACAGCAGACTGTCGGCCACGATCCTCACCGACGAGCCTGCACGATTTTGGACGGATACGGGTACCTCGGCCAGCGAAAGCTGGTCTTGCTCGACAATAAGAAAGATCTCGACGTCGAAGCCGAAACCGTCAATGGTTGTTCGTTCGAAGATGGCCTTCCCAATGTCGCCACGAAACCCTTTGATGCCACATTGGGTGTCGCGGAAGTGACCCAACAGCACGAGATGAGTGAACCAGTTGATGACACGGCCGCCAAGTTCGCGGAGCTTGCGAGCGCGGACCAGGGTGGTTGTCTCTTCATGACGACGACTTCCAACCACAACATCCCAGCCCGCCTCCAACTCGGCCAGCAACAAAGCCACCATGGATGGGGGATAGGCCAGATCTGCGTCGGTGAAGATGATGTAGCGGCCCTTGGCGGCTAAGACACCGGCCCTCACGGCCGCCCCCTTTCCTCGGTTCTCTGGCTGAGTCAGGACATTGGCACCGGCCTCAGCAGCTTCCAAGGAGGTCGAGTCCGAACTCCCGTCGTCCACGATCACGATCTCGAGTTCGCCCTCGCCAACGACTGGGACGAGTTCATCCCGCAGTAGCCGAATAGTCTCGGCGATTCCGTCCTGCTCGTTAAAGGACGGGACGACCACGCTGAGTTGAACCGTCCCTGGAGCTGAAGGACGCTGTCGGCGCTCCGACAGTTCTCGCCTAACGACTCCAAACAGCACCCAACGATAAACGCCCCATCTCACCGTTGCCGCCGCCGCGATGCCGAGGGCCTTTGCTAAGCCTCCCGGAATCTGCTCCACAAGGGCAACGACGACCACAATGTCCAGGGCACCAGCGACCACGGCAGTGCTGGCAAAGATCAGTGGATTCCGAACCCACCGAGCATTCTGTTGGCTTCGAAAAGTCAACTGCCGGTTGAGCGTGTAAGAAACCACCGCGGCGACAAAGAGCGCAAGAATGTCGGCACGAATCGTATTTCCGGTGGACTGGCCACGAAGCACCAAGAACACGCCAAGGTCGACTGCCGTCGCTACCAATCCGACCAGGGCGAAAACGCGAAGCCGGCTTCTCACTGCGAACTTGGGGCCTCGGGCTTCGCCCCCTCCATCCCATCGGGCGCCACCTCTTCTTCGGGAGTAGCAACATCATCGATGTCCGCGGAGTCCTTGGGCTTGGTGCTCATGGCCGCCGCTCCCTCCGACGCGGTTCGATGCCGATTGGTTACGACAGGCTGGGTAGTGGCCGTCGAGCTCACAACTCGCCGACCCACTGCGAAGAGACCAGTCACCCCCAACAAGGTCAGTACATAACCCAAATACTCCACACCCGTGTCGCCGTAGGAGAGACGAACCTCATTGTCGGTTGGAACGACAACCATCAAATTCGGTCCAATCCGCCAGGGACCCTCCGCCCCGGACACACTCCAGTTTGGGAAATAGGAGACCTTAACCACGACTGGCACTCCGATTCGATCCACCTTGAACTCAACCTGGTCCGTGCCGACCACGATGTCAGAGACTACGGCTGCATCAACGGCAGTTCCGTCGGCTGGTGACAAGCTGGAAACCCTCTGCCACTCACTTGGCCCGCCCTCGGCTGGCATGGCCAAATACTGATCCGGGTCGTTGTAGAAGGTGACAGCCTGACTGACCCAGCCAACATCAAAACGAGAAGCCAACTCGCCAGCGGACTCCTCGCTCAGCCCTGTGGCCACGACGGGCTCGAAGTTCAAACCCTCCACGATTTCTGATCCAGCCACCTCAAATACGACAAAGGGCTCCGATATTGCAACTTCGGTTAGGTCGGCGTGACCACGGGCTGCTTGGATGGCCTCGTCGCTTTGGGCCATGTAGTAACGCACTCCCATGATCTTGAGTTGGGATACGCCAAGGTTGATGTCGAAGGACTTGTATGGCAAATCGCGTTGAGCTCGAGAAGGACTTGTTGACAGAGCACTCTGGTTCAAGAAGTGGAAGGGAGTAGTGGCTGAGGACTCGAAATAAAGCCCTTCCATTGAGCCGATACAGCCATCGGTCCAATGAGGAAGCAACATGAGAGCCATGGGAGTGCCGTAGCGGTCAAGTTCTTTGGAGTACTCCCACATGGCCCGGCCACAGCCGATATTGGAACCAAGTTGGTCCATGGTGGAAACGACGTTTCGGTATTCTCGAAATGAGTTCTTCTGCTCATAGCCCGAGTAGTTCCAAGCGACCCAGCCCGGAACAAAACTTTTCGCCGACGTCGTGACCCCAAACAATCGATACGTACCGTCCGCCTGTTGCTGATCGAAAGGCAGAATCCGAAGTGGCAGACTGATAACACCAAGGGTAGCCACAAGGCCCATGGCGGTTGCACCAACCAGAGCCCGACGATCTGGTGCATCCAATCGTTCGGAAACCGTGGCTGCGCTAAACCGAACAACATGAGCAATAGCCACAGCCGCAACCACGTACACCGATAAGTAGTAGAAGGGCAAGATTCGGGCATTCCAGAGCTTGCCGTCCGCCAAGTTGGCCACTGCTGAAGCTGACGTCAATGCCAGGATGGAGAACAGCATTCCAATCCGGTCACGAGTCCCAAAGGAAAACAAGACGCCTACCGCCGCTACCGGCAACGCCACCTTCATCGGGTTAGTTAACAGCGCTGGACCAACGTCGTTGAGTCGTTCCCACCCCATGTCGTTGAAATAGGCCGAACGAAGGGCGAATGGAATGAGCCAAAAGGTACTAAGTAGGGCGGCGATCGGACCGGTGATCGATAGCCAGGCCATGCGTTTACGCACGCTGGCCTCCGACGCAGCAATTGCTCCGAGCACAACCACCAAGGTGGCAAGGGCGGCAACGAACAGTATTGGACTTGAGCCTTCCGCTTGGCTCAGGGGAACCAGACCAATAGTGATGCCCGCAGCAATAATCCACCAGCGAGGGAGAGCAGGGTCTAAAATCGTGACCAACACCAGGGCGAGAACCACAAAGAACAACGGAATAATGTGGCTTAAAGCGACTAGGGCAATGATCACTGCCGCCCCAGCACGGCCAGAACCCGTATCCATGCCTCGCATTGCTAGTCCAATGGCAAGGAGGCCAAGAGCCAATGAGATCGAGAACGCAAACTCCCCAGCCAGGGTCGAGGCGATGTTTCCGCCATAGATGGTGAAATTCGTGTCGAACAGGAAGATCGTCGTCCCAAAGGCGAGAAATGCTGGCACCGGATCTGGACTCTTGCTCAAACGGCCAAGGGCATAGGCCGCCATTGGCATGCCAACAATGCCAGTGACACTAATAAGCTTGAACGAGGAGCCATAGGAGAACCCGGCGAGAAGCGCCGCAGCGAATCCACCAGCGGTCCACAAGACCACTCTGTGCTGAGGGAATTTCACCACGGCCCGATACGTCAAGCCGAGAGCAAGCGCCGCCAGCGGTAGGCCGATCCAAAGTGACAAGCCCGCATTGAGGATGAGAATCGCCAACGATGGTATGACCATGTAGTACTGGTACGCCGGAAACCCGGCATACCAGTCAGGGGTCCAGCCAGTGAGACGTCCGCTGGATAGCAGATGATCTCGCATGAAGGCGGGGCCCCAGACGTGAGCCCCCATATCTCCACCGGAGGGAGTTGTGCTGCTAAAGAGAAGATCCGGCCGCATCTGGACGAACACAAAAACGGAGCATCCGAATGCCGCCAAAAGAATGACAACTCCCAAGAACCTCTCACTGAAGCGCCCGAACATCGAACGAGCCGGATCGGACGAGGGCGCGGCGAACCGCTCGGCAGCTGGTAATGCCTCTGGTAATGAGTCGTCGGGTGAGCCGATCTCTTCGGGGGCGCTGGTCAACATGACTCGCTCATGGTGCCATCTCCCTAGTGGCCTCAGGCGTCATCGCCAGAGAAACTCGACCGAGAGCCAACCGAGCCCAGGGTAACTTGGCTCGCTCGTTACGACTGTTTCAGCTTCCGGCGCCCAGCGTGTTGGCCGACCTCATCGAGAGCATCAGCCAGGTCGATTGGCTCGCCAGCATGAGTCCACATCCGGGTATCACACTTCTGACAGGACACCATGACAAGATCTCGGCCATCGACCAGCATCTCGATTTTGACAAGTTCCTGAGAACATGCGCCACACCGTTCCGCTCTTTGTAGGGCCATTAATTGCCTTCTCCTTCAGTACGGTTCCTGCGGCCAATCGGCATCGACTCGGCCCACACTGAGTAGGTCGGCCGGGGTCTGGATCAGGTGAGCCTGAGGAACCAAAATGGTTCGTGAGACTGCACCTTTGGGCCAATAGCCCTACTTGTGCGCCCCATCACATCCGGCATTCAAAAGGCTCCCCCCACCCAGAGAACCTGACATCTCCGGAATCACCCTCATATCGGTCGACACGAGGTCGAGCCTCAACGCTGTGAGGAGAGGACCGGCCTATGGATGAGATCATCGGTGAGTTTGTCGTGGAGAGTATGGAAGGTATTGATCGGCTCGACCAGAGCCTGATCGTGCTGGAGACTGACCCGGCCAATCACGGGATTCTCGACGACATCTTCCGGACGCTGCACTCAATAAAAGGAGCGTGCGGCTTTTTGGATTTCGCCGCCCTTGAGAAAGTGGCCCACCGGGGTGAGAACCTCCTCAGCCTCTTACGCGAGGACACCCTCAAGGTAACCCCAGAAATAACCGACGCCCTGTTGGCAACGGTTGACACCATTCGAACCATGCTGGAGACGGTGGGCGAGACTGGCGAAGAGGGGACCAAGGACGTCTCCGAACTGCTGGTGACGCTCGAACGAATGGCCGCCCAAGGAGATCGGCAGACCGAGGCCCCAGAACCAACCGCTGGGTCCACTCCATCTGAGGCTGACCTCGAAGAACCTGTCGCCAGCGATGGCGACCGTCTGGGCGACATTTTGACCGACGACGGCGATACCGAACGCGTCGATGTGGAGATTGCGGCCAAGGAACAAGAACTCGGAGATGACCGGCCGATCGGCGAAATCCTGGTCGACGAAAAAAAGACCACCCCCTCCAAGGTGGATGAAGCCCTAACGAAGCAGGCAGAGTCCAGAGGGAACAATCAGGTCGACAGCACTATACGCGTTGACGTAAAGCTCCTCGACAAGCTTATGAACCTGGTTGGGGAACTCGTTCTTACCCGCAACCAGATCGTAGAACTGGCCGAAAACCACCCCGAGGAGCACTTCACCCCCACGGCCCACAGCCTCAATCTCATCACGAGCGAGCTGCAGGAAGGGGTCATGAAGACACGCATGCAGCCCATTGGCAATCTGTGGGCCAAGCTTCCCCGAGTCGTTCGAGATCTGTCTCGCCAGATGGGGAAGAAGGTGGAGATCGAAATGGACGGAGCCGACACCGAGTTGGACAAAACCATTATTGAAGCCATCAAAGATCCCCTAACCCACATTGTCCGCAATACCGTCGACCACGGCATCGAGTCCCCCGAAGATCGGCCAGCCGCCGGCAAACCCGAAGCCGGAATCCTGCGGCTCAAGGCCAGCCACGAGGGGGGTCTAGTTACAATCGAAATCTCAGACGATGGGGCCGGCATCGATGCCGACAAGCTCAAGGCCAAGGCCGTTCGATCCGGGCAGATCACCGAGGAAGTGGCCAACCAAATGGGCGACAACGAAGCCCTCTACCTCATCTTTGTTCCCGGCTTCTCTACCGCCGACAAGGTCAGTGCGGTCTCGGGGCGAGGCGTTGGTATGGACGTGGTCAAGACAAACATCGAACGGATCGGCGGAACGGTCGAAGTCCGTACCGAGATTGGTGTTGGTACCACTTTCAAGATCAAGATCCCCCTGACCTTGGCGATCATTCCCGCCCTCACCGTTCGGTGTGCTGGCTCTCGTTTTGCCATTCCCCAAGTAAACCTGTTGGAACTGGTTCGGACTTCTGCACCACGTTCTGAGGCGCTGGAGGACTTTCACGGAACACCGGTCTACCGATTGCGAGGAAGACTGCTGCCCATCGTCGATTTGCGCCAGCAGATCGGCAAGCCCCCACGAGAAAACGAGCGCTCCGTCAACATCGTTGTGCTCCAGGCCGATGACGTCCATTTCGGGCTCGTCGTCGATGAGATCCTGGATACTCAGGAGATCGTGGTAAAGCCCCTTTGTGCTCAGGTCAGCTCTGTTCCTCACTATTCCGGTTCGACCACCATGGGCGACGGACGTGTCGCCCTCATCCTTGACGTGATGAACCTAGCGGGCGAAGCGGGTCTGAACTCCGCCAACAAGAACTACGACGTCGCCGCCGTGTTGGCCGAGAGCGTCCAGACCCCCAGATCCGAGGACACCATCCTTCTACTTGATCTTGGTGGTGAGAAGCGGGCAGCGATGCCGCTATCAACGGTGACCAGGCTGGAGAAATTCGAACTCACCGAGATCGAATCGGCCAAGGAACAGCCCGTTGTCCAGTACCGAGGATCCATCATGCCCCTGATTGATCTGGCCGCCACCCTCGGCCTGGGATCCCACGAGATGCAGTACGGCGAAATGCCCCTCAGCGTCGCCGTCTACAGCCATGAGGGAAGCGAAGTCGGCCTAGTGGTCAGCGCCATCTTAGACATCGTTGACAATGACGGATTGATCGAACCTGGTTCCGCTTGTGTCATCCGCGGCAAGGTCACCGAAGTGGTCGATCCCCAGGCCTATGGCCATATCTACAACAGCCGAATCGAAGAAATCCAATCGGCAGAAGCAGGAGCATCTTGGTGATGACTCTTCCCAGTCACAGAAAATTGTGCACGTTCCGAGTCGGTGACCTCTACCTGGGAGTTGATGTTCTTGATGTTCAAGAAGTCCTCTACCACCAAGAAATCACCGAAGTCCCAGGCAGTCACGAAACCGTCTCGGGGCTGATCAACCTCCGTGGCCAAGTTGCCGCAGCCCTGGACCTACGTGTTCGGTTCAAACTTCCGGAGCGGACCGAAGGATCACAACCCGTCCACGTCGTTGTTCGATCAAACGATGAAGCAGTCAGCCTACTTGTCGACGAGATCATCGACGTCACCGACGTCGCTACCGAAGATTTCGAGGAGGCACCAGACACGGTTCCGCTCTCCACTCGGGAGCTGATTAAGGGCGCATACAAGCTTGATGATCATCTGCTCTTCACTCTTGATATCGACCGGACCGTCCAGCTAGACCCCTATTTCACCACCGAGGACCACTCATGACATACCTAAGAAAGCTGTCCATTCCGAAACGATTCGGCGTTGCCATGGTCGTCACATTGTCGACGTTGGCCATTGCGTTTGGTTCCGCTGGTGATTTTGGCGTCCGCCACCTAACCGTGTTCATCATCCAGGTAGGCGTGATCGCGGTCGCCGCTGGTCTCGTGGTCTATTCCATTGCCTCCGATCTTCAAGACGTTGCCCACAGTCTGAGCCAAGGTGCTGACTCACTTGGCGACATCACGACTGCGATGAGCGGCGACGTTGTTCAAAACATCGAGCAAGCCGAGGTGGTTACCTCCGCCGCCAACGAGGTGTCAGACAACGTCAATTCGATCGCCGCTGCAGTAGAAGAAATGTCCGCCTCCATTCTGGAGATCGCCGAAAATGCCGGTCGGGCTACCAGCGTCGCTAACGACGCTGTCGAATCGGCCTCCCGAACCAACGACACCGTGACCAAGCTTGGCATGTCTTCGGCCGAGATCGGCCAAGTCATTGAGGTCATTACCTCCATTGCCGAACAAACAAACCTTCTAGCCCTGAACGCCACCATTGAGGCCGCGCGGGCGGGCGAGGCTGGCAAAGGCTTCGCTGTTGTTGCTAACGAGGTGAAGGAACTGGCCAAGCAGACCTCGGCCGCGACGGACGAAATTTCGTCCAGGATCTCCGCCATTCAAACCGACACCGACGATAGCGTTCACGCTATCGAACAGATCACTGAGGTCATTCAGGAAATCTCCCACATTCAAACCACGATCGCTGCTGCGGTAGAAGAACAGAGCGCCACCACCTCGGAGATCTCACGCAACATCGCTGACGGAGCAAACGGATCCGGCCAGATCGCGACCACGATTTCCGTACTGGCTGACGGAGCACGGGCGGTCAAAGATGGAGTCGATTCCACTGCGACGGCCACCATCTACGTCGACGAGATCGCTCAGAAGGTTAACCTTCTGCTCGGCATCAACACCTAGCCGAAAACCTCGAACCGAAAACCTCGAACCGAAGGTGAGTCGGTGAAATGAAGGGCTTGTGTTCGTCCAGTTGGTACCCAGAGTTGCCCACCGGTCCAGGTGAGTTCCTTACCCAGGCCTTAGGAGTTGCGGTGCTCCCGCTGAGCCCTGAGCGCCTCAAGTCGTTCGATCGGAGAAAGCTCTGATTCCGACACAGTCTCAGCCGGAGCATCCGGCTCGGGCCGACGCCTGCCGCCTCGTCCAAACCACAGGCTCGAGGAACGCTTGGTTGAAGAGGGTAATGGGTCACTCGAGCGTCGAGCCCGGGCAGTTGTATCGGAGATTGTGCCCGGCGTCGACGCCTGGGGCTTCAGGGTTGACCTGCTCAGAATACTGCCAAGCGGTGTGTTGCTACTCGAAAGGCCAAAGGCCACCAACCCATCCATTCGCACCGGCGTAAGTACATCCGGTGCTCCAACTTCACTGGCGCCAAGGAGGAGGCAGCCGGTTGAGCTCAACATGGTTGCCATGCGACGAAGTACTGCATCTCTCGTCTCGGTCGAGAAGTAGATCAGAACGTTTCGGAGCATGATCAAGTCGAAGGGGCCAAGGCCGGGGGGAAGGTTGGTCAGATTGGCCTGACGAGCCTCAACCCGGGACCTGAGTCGATCATTGACCTGCCACTTTTCGCCTCGCTTTACAAAGTACCGATCACGCGTCTCGGCATCCATTCCACGGCTGACCTCGTAGTTCGAGAAGATCCCGGCCTTGGTTCTCGCCACCATTTCGGTGGACAAGTCGCTTGCCGCGATCTTGACATCCCAACTCGCGTCCTCCTTGCCCAGAAGTTCCGCAATGACAATGGCCAGACTGTAGGGCTCTTGCCCGCTCGAGCATGCGGCACTCCACATTCTCAGGGTTCGCGATCCTGACCTTGTTTCGATGATCTGGGGAAGCAGCTTCTCTCTCAGCGAACTCCAGACATTTGGGTCGCGGAAGAACAGCGTTTCGTTCACCGTCATGGCATCGATGACATCGCCTTTTAGCTTCTTGTCGTACTTTCGAAGGCGGTGCACGAGCACAGTCATGCTCGGAATTCCGTGTTTCTTCATCACCGGGTCTAGCCGAGTTATCGCCAGGTATTCCTTGCCATCCTCCAGCAGGATCCCAACTTCACCATGCAAGAACTCACGTAAGAATCGATAGTCCGATGAGTTAAGTTCCACAGTCATTAGTCGCCTCCGGCAACCGGGGATTCGGATCGAGGCCGCTCTCCGAAACCCCGAACAAGGACCGCAACAGCGAGCGGCTCGAACATGGTCATGGCTGTCGAGTTGGTTCACAAAACCAACAAGTCGGGAGTATCACAGTTGCAGTCTCGGTCACGAGTGGGTTCGCATAAGCAGCGACAAACACCCACCAGCAACGGCGATGCTCCACCAGAAACTACGAATACTCCCAGGGTTTGAGCAATACGATGAGGGTTGCCGCGTTAAATCCGACGTGGAACATCCATGAAGGTCCCAACCGGCCACTGCGAATCCGAAGCCCAGCGGCGATGAGCCCAAAGAGGAATAGCCCGGGGAGACTAACGGGCTGGAGATGGATCAGGGCAAACAGACCGCTAGTCAACAGAACCGAGGTCCAGTCACCAAAGTGAAAGCGTAAGGCGCTCAACAACAGACCTCGATAAAACAGTTCCTCTACCGCTGGTGCAATCACCACCACCATCAAGGTCAGGAGGACGACATCTGTCGGAGTATTGACTCGGTCCGTCAACGAGCGCGCGACCTCACCCGGATCATCCTTGATAACCCAACGAAGGAGTGGCCAGTACAGAACTGGTAGAAGAACAAGTTGTGTCGCTGCGCCGATAACGAGGGCCCAACCGTCGACTAGTCGAAGTTCGGCCCCGTAGTCAGCCAGGGGCCCGCGCCCCCGAACCCGCGAAGTAATTAGCGGACCAACCCCATACCCAAGCCATAGCCCAGTGGTGGCAAGGAAAAGAAGGGGCACCGTCGCTGTTTGCAGCGGCTTACCCGACACCGTAGCGACCAACGCGCCCGTGACCAGGCCGCCGAACTGAGCCACCAAAAACCATCCACCAACATCCTGGAGTCCCCAGCGACGAAAGGGGGAGGGAGGATGTAGGGGGCCTTTCGTCACCCAGTTGACGATAGCCACCAAGAAGTCGGCCGCCGCAGCGGCATCCAAGACGGAGCCCCAGCGAAGGTTGGATCGCCGTCACAGCGCCTAGCATTAAGCTATGTCTGTTAACGGCTCTCCTCCTCCACCCCCGCCAGATGGTCGGAACCCGAAGCTTCCGGGCAAGTCTGACGGAGCATGGCCGCGCTGGTCCGCCTGGATTGTCGTCGGTCTCATTATCACCCTTCTCATTGCTGGTCAGAGCTTTGGCCAAAAGCCCAAGGATGAGATCTCCTACACCGAGTTCCTCGAGAGCGTTCGTGCCGGTGAGGTCGAGTCACTTGAGTTCGACAACGGCTCCTACGAGATCGCCTTTACCCTCAAGTCTGGAGAAGAACAGCAGACGGTCGGGCTACGTGATTTCAGCGAAGCCGACCGGGATCTCTTCCGTGACCAAGGAGTGGATCTCAAGCCGGTGACCCGTACGCCAGGGCTGATCGCCTCACTCTTGCCAATTTTCCTGCCATTCATGATTGTTATCGGCTTCTTCTGGTGGATGGCGCGCCGCCAGCAGTCGCAAATGGGCGGCATTATGTCCATTGGCCGGTCCAAGGCCAAGACCTATTCCACCGAGCGCCCAGGAACAACCTTTTCCGACGTGGCTGGTTACGCCAACGTGAAGAAGGAGGTCACCGAGGTCATCGACTTCTTGAAGGACCCAACCAAGTTTGCCGAAGTCGGCGCCAGGATTCCCAAGGGCGTGCTGCTCGTCGGCCCTCCCGGAACCGGTAAGACCCTGATTGCCCGCGCCGTCGCGGGAGAGGCCGGTGTCCCCTTCCTTTCGGTAACCGGCTCTGACTTCATGGAAATGTTTGTCGGCGTGGGAGCTAGCCGCGTACGTGACCTCTTCAACGAGGCCCGAAAGATGGGGCGAGCCATCATCTTCATTGATGAGATCGATTCCATCGGTCGCAAACGTGGTGCCGGGCTCGGCGGCGGACACGATGAACGCGAGCAAACTCTCAACCAAATGCTGGCCGAGATGGATGGGTTCGAGGCAACGGTCGGCATCGTCATGATTGCGGCCACCAACCGACCAGATATTCTTGATCCCGCACTTTTGCGGCCAGGACGATTCGACCGCCAGGTCGTTGTTCCGCTCCCAGAACTCAACGACCGCAAAGAGATCCTCAACGTTCACATAAAGCACAAACGAATGGCCGATGACGTTGATGTTGAGGTCATCGCGCGGGGTACTCCTGGCATGTCTGGAGCCGACCTCGCCAACCTGGTAAACGAGGCCGCTCTATTCGCTGTTCGCGGCGGGGAAAAGCAGGTAACTGCAGCCCACTTTGACCAGGCCCGGGACCGGGTACTCATGGGGGTCAAACGAGACTCCATGGTGCTCAGCGAACAAGAGCGCGAGGCCGTGGCCTATCACGAGGCTGGCCATGCCCTTTGCGCCGCCCTGTTGCCCAACGCCGACCCTCTTCATAAGGTCACCATTATTCCCAGTGGAATGGCTCTCGGCGTCACCATGCAGCTCCCCGAGGTCGAGCGTCACATTTATCGTCGTGACTATATTGAGGACCGACTTGTTGTCATGCTGGGTGGCCGCATGGCCGAAGAGCTTATTTTTGATATGTCATCAACCGGAGCCTCCGATGACCTGATTAAGGCAACCGAGACCGCGACCAAAATGGTCAAGGAATGGGGAATGAGCGAGAAGGTCGGCCCGATGGCCTGGGGCGGAAGTGGCCAAGTTTTCTTAGGAGACAGCATGATGGAGAGCCGAGAGTTCTCCGACGAAACGGCTCGGGTCATCGACGAAGAGATCCAGAAGATCCTCATGACCATGGAGGACCGCTGCCGGTCAACTTTGTCGGCAAACCGCTCCGCCTTGGACCTGATCGCACGGAATCTTCTTGAGCACGAGACCGTGAGT
This sequence comes from Actinomycetes bacterium, assembly GCA_024276425.1. Taxonomy (GTDB): domain Bacteria; phylum Actinomycetota; class Acidimicrobiia; order Acidimicrobiales; family SZUA-35; genus JAJRQY01. The sequence goes on from JAJRXF010000129.1 coordinate 23,622, forward strand.
GGCAAAGAGGTCGATCACCTCATCGAAATCGCCAAAACCGCTCCGGCTACCGGTTCGGTCAACCCAGTGACTGCTGGCTGACCTATCACTCGCCAAGATGGGCTAACAAATCGGGCTCAGAAATCGGACCGAAGAATGACCTCTCCACGATTCCCTCAGTACCGATAATGAGGGTTGTCGGCACGCCGTCGATCTTGTAGCGCTTGTGGAGTTCCGCGTTGTCTTGAACCTCGACCCGCTGCACCCGAACGTCGGCTGAGGCAAGGCCACCAACCGTTTTCCATACCTGGGCGCAACCATCACAGGTGGTGGAAGAAAAAACCACCACCAGCTTGGTTTCCGTCCCGTTGGCACTCCCGAAGTCGGCCAGATCGACCTGGCCTGGTGCGCGGTAGGAGGGAGCAGAGGGGGCCTCGGGCCGTCGTCTTCGCAACAACAGCGAGACAACTACAGCCAAGACCGTCAACACGATCAGAACTCCAAGGCGTTCCATCAAACAACTCCCTAATCAGATGCGGGCCGCAGCGGCACCGCGCTCATCACGTCGTGGCGCTGTCCTGGAATGATCACCTGAGCCTCGACGACGATCGGTGCATCCGAGGTGATAAGGATCGGGGCCGCTCCGGCCGCAGAAACCAGCGGCAACACAACCCGTCCATCGGCGGCGACCACTGCTCGAACTGGCGGCTGCCACTCCCCCGCCACCAATAGTCGGGCCTGAACCGATGCTTGGCTCTCTCCCGCAGATAGGACCAAAGCAGTGCCTCCATCGGGCGCCAGGGTTACCCAAGGGACAACCCAACGTGTAGCTGGCCCTTCTACTCCCCTATTCATCGCCACCCCACGATCGGGAATTGGTTGAAGGAGAATGGTCTCCGATGCGCCAATTGGCGCCTCATCAATCGGAGCCTCACTACTCCCGCCATCCTGACGAAGGGACGCCTCAGAACGACGCGGTTCTTCTTTTACCTTGGCATTGTCCCCACCAGCTCCAATAAGCGTCTCATCCAATGATGGACTCAGGTGCCATCGTTCCGCCACGACCGAAACACCATTGGCGGAAACAATCTGAACCCCAAGCTCATAGGGGAGAAGCAATCCGATCTCCTCGGCTATTTGGTCTAGGTCAACCAGAACCGTCCGACCGGGACCAATGGTTAGCTCTCTTGGAAGCAGTCCATAAGAGAGACGGTCTGCGGGGTCGGTGGGATTGAGGAACAGGTCGATCTCCGCCACCTCCTCGGAAACATTGCTAATAGCCAACTTATTGTTGCCGAAGTCGCTCACGAGGCCAGAGAGGAAGTTCCACTCAGTTGAGGGGCTGGGTGCCCCCAACTGAAGGCTTGCCCCAATCGGCCCAAGCGCCCCATCGAAGGTTTGCAGTCTCTCAACGACGAGACCCCCCTGGACCGTTCGGATCTCGGCCGAGACCACCTGTTCGCGAGCAACGAAATCGGTGACGTCGATAAGCAGCGTTGATCGAGGATTCACGACCTTGGCATCCAGATCTTGGGGAACTCGAACTCGGGTCTCTGTGCGGAATGTTGCCTGAAAGACAATGGCGTTGAGCGAGGGATTCATGAGAGCCAGGTAGTAGCGCGCGTCTCTGGTGGTGATACCGCCACCAAAAAACCAGGTGTCCGACGTTGCCGTCGAACAAGGTGCCTCAGCCACACCCGATGCCGTCTCAACTCGATGCCCGACAACTCCTTCACCACCGGTCATCTCAATGACAGCGCCGACGGAGTACCCCTGAGCCAATGAAGCCAGGTCAATCGCCTCCGTCGTCCGGGGAGCGAGCTCCAAGCGAAGCCCAGAGCCAGCCCCCAACTCGGTCAACGTCTCCACCGTTACGAACGATGCTTCATCACCCGTGTTGGTCACATATACCGTGTGTGAGGCATATCCACCCTCAATGGTAGAACCGACCGGACAATACCAGTCGGTGGACAAGGCATCCTTTGGGGCAAGCAGCGGGGTGAGGATCGGGCTCTGCAACTCTGGTTCGGCGATGGTGACACTGCGTTCGACCCGGTCATAGAGAGCACCAGCCAAAAGTGAACCTAGGAGCAAGGCAACGGTGGTCCATCGGATCACGAGATCGCCCGCCGTGACTGCGCTAGAAGGTACGCCAGGACCACCAAAGCGAATTGGACGAGCAGACCAAGACGACGGTAGCCACTATCCTGGTAGCTCACGTCAACGGCCATCAAGGATGAGCCCGGGTTCGGTTCGACCATCAGCATGCCTCCCCGCGTAATGGAGGAATTGGACGTCTCATCATTTGAGTCCCACCCTGAGCCATTCACAGCCAGCCAGAGATTGTCTACGTCAAGCCCTGTGCCCTGCCACCGGCCCGGTGAGGTCATCTGAACTTCGACCCTCTGCCCCGCCGTCAAATCGACCCGGAGCTGGTCCTCAGGGTCCGGACCAATTTCATCCAATCCCTGCAAACTGACGACCGGGCCAGCGGATGAGCCATTGCGGTAGACGATGAGAGCCGGAATTCCCCCCGTGAGTCGCTCCAAGTCCAGTTGACTCTGGAGCGCGGCAACCACACCTGTGGCTGGCTCATTGTCCGAATGAAAGCTCCTACCCTCATAGGGGGGCGGAGCAAGCTGGGTCATCACGATGACATAGTCGATTCCATACATCCCAAGAAGTCGACCAAGGCGAACCGTCTCGCCCCGCGCCGCTAAATCTAGGCGCTGACCCACCTCAGACATCGCTCCGTAGGAAGCAGGAGAATATTGCTGAAGAACACTGGGGCGCGCCCCCTCGGTCACGGCAAAGTGCACGCCTCCGGCAGACTCCAGGGTTGTCATCGGAGCAATCGCTGGACTAGCAAGCCAGAGGACTCTGGTCGCACCGACATTCTGATCTTCCAATTGGACGGTGAAGGCACCAAAGTCATGGGTCGGAAGACCCCAACGACCATCGAGTGAAGAGTTGATCCCCAGAAGGGAGAAGGCAGCCAAGCCAATGACACCCGCGACCACCCCAAGCTGGCGCCATCCAAACTGATGAGTTCGAAGATCCACTTCGACAGAACGAGCGCCCACGCCCACAGCCAGCGCCAACCCCGCGGCCGACAACACCAGAAGTAGCTCGGGGGCCGGAAGAGCCACTGGCAAAATTCCCCGCCGTTCCAACCACAGTCCGAACCAGAAGGCCAAAGCGAGTACCCAACCTGTCACACCAATGTCAAACCGCCGCCCTCGACCAATAATGAGGGCCACCCCGGCAGCCACAAGAAGGCCAAGCGAGAGTCGCGAAGGGTCACCATCTGGTGCGAATCGAACAAGATCAGCCAACGAGTCGAATCTCGCGATTGAGGAAGGCTGCCCGACAAGCCATGCCCAACTAAGTCGAGAGAGAAGATCCACCGACCAAGGTAGATGCAGGGTAACGGGAACAACAACGACAACTGCTGCCCCAAGTGCCAGTCGGACTAGACCCTCCACCCTGGCCACAATCAGCGAGGCGATCCCAATGGCTAGAACACTGAGGACTGCAATCGGGACAATGGTTGGCACGAAGGTTGCAACCGCTGCCACCAATAGGCCGAGTCGAAGTAGTCGTACCGGAAGGTCCCGGTCGACCACGCCAGGTCCCGCCGGTCCACCGCGGCGACCGAAGGGCGCCATTCCTTGAACCCGAAGAATCGAACCAATGAGGGCTGGAGCGGTGGCGAATAGGACCAACCCGTCCCATCGGCCCGTGGAAAAGGCCAGGGGCATGACTGGATTGAACACATAGGCCGTTGCCGCCACCGAACTGGCCCGGACACTGTCAAAGGGGTGCACGAGGCGCCACATTCCCACCACACCAAATGCGAGCGGTCCAAAGATCACGAGCCAGTCCACGAGGCTGGGTGCCCAGAAAAAAAGCGCTTTAAGCACGCCAAAAACCAGAAAAGCTGTGGGAGCATTGCCAGGTCCACCAAGTCCGGCGCTTCTCCAGCCTCCAGTCCATTCCTTCAGTAGAGTTCCCGTCGAAGGCAGAAACGGTATCTGCCCCACGTTCACAAGCCCGCGGTCAAGCAGGTTCCGGCTTCCAAACACGATGATCACGGACAGGGCCACCGCCAGCACAATCCCATCTCGGTCGGCCTTTGAGTCCTGGGCCTTCAATGATCGGCGAACCGATCCGACCAGGCCCACAAGGCGATCCTGCCGAGCGCCGAACTGATGTCGAAAGAAGCCACTGATCCTGGCTGAGCCGCCGATCTGAAGTCTGCGGACCTCGTTGTCGGGGACCTTTCGAAACTCCTTAACCGACGCCCTCCGATCCCTAATCTCATCGATACGTGAGGCATTCCAACTCAAGGCAGAAATGGCACCGGCGGCCTGATGTCGCCGTCCGGTGAGAAGGCAATACAGGGCCTCGGCAAGCAGAAGAAGGACAGCCAGAGGCAGATAGACCAACAGGCTAGGGCCACTAGAGACCACGAGCAGTGTTCGAAGTCGGTGGCGACTGATGAGTCGCCGACGATCATCCTCGGTCCCGAACTCTTCGTGGTCATCAAGATGACGAGCCCGAGCAGAAGGAACAGCGAGTACTCGGGCACCAGCGATGTGGGCTCTCCAGCAAAAGTCTAGATCCTCGCCAAGCGACGGAATGACGGGATCAAACCCCCCAAGCGCCTCGAAGAGGTCGGCCCGCACCAACTGCACCCCGCTTGGGGCCACAAAAACATCTCGAACCGAATCATATTGTTCCTGATCGAACTCATCTGGGGCGACCAGATCGATCTGGACCCCAAACCGGTCCGAAGAGCGACCAATTTGTTGGAGGCGACGACGATCGTTCCATTGCACGACCTTGGGGCTAACAACCCCAGCATTGGAGCGGTATAGCTCCTCCACCAGCGCCGATGTGCAGCGGGCGTCCAAGGAGATGTCATCATGGCAAAACAGGAGAAAGGCCGCACCGGAAATCAAGGTGATCGCTTGATTTGCCGCGGCAGAGAAACCCGGAGCACCCGTGACTCGATGGATGTAGGCATCGGGCAAGATCTCGGCCACCTGATCGGCGATTTCTTCACCGTCCGCTGCATCTACCACCAGAACCGACAGATTGGCATAGTCTTGTGCAGCCAAGGACCCGAGCGTCTCGTGGAAGTGTTCTCCTGGGTTCGTGGTGATCAGAACAGCGACAACGGCTGGAGCCTCACCGTCCACCGTTTCGGTGGCAGCGATCGGTACACCTAGCTGCTCTTGCCCAACCTTTGCCGGAGTGGGAGCGAACTGGTGTGACGAGGAGGGCGTCGTAAGTTCGGTCACGGGGCCACAAGACTACTCGTATCGACCTCGATTGGGAGACACCCGGTCCACCTCGGAGTCGACCCCGGCTACCATGATCCGTCGTGTCTCCAGCCAACTCCAACCGCGCCCTGATCACTGGCGCCGACGGTTTTGTCGGGCCCCACCTGGCCAACCATCTCTTGGCCGCTGGTGACGACCCGATCGGTACCGATTTAGCTACCGGGCCGAATCTGTTGGATGCCCAGGGTTGGATCGACCTTGTGGCTTCGCTGAAACCACGCGTGGTTTATCATCTCGCTGGCTGGAGCGACGTCGGGTCCTCCTGGAAATCCCCAGTCATGACCCAGCGAGTGAACGCCGAAGGCACCCTGAATGTCCTGGAAGCCTGCCGCCTCGGAGGGGTTGAGCGAGTTCTGGTGATTTCCAGCGCCGAGTTATATGGGGCAGTGGCTCCGGAGGACCTTCCGCTAACTGAGACCGCCCCGGTTCGACCAAGTTCACCCTACGGGGCCAGCAAGCAGGGTGCCGAGGCCATCGCCCAACAATACGTCCGAGGTTGGAATCTCGATGTGGTTATCGCTCGACCGTTCAACCACATCGGCCGGGGTCAGTCGGTTCAGTTTGCCGTTTCAGCCTTTGCTGATCGAGTCGTCCGATGTGAACAAGCGGGAGGTGGAACTGTTCGCCATGGCAATCTCAGTGCCAGACGGGACCTTACCGATGTTCGAGACGTCGTTCGTGCCTACCGCCTCCTGGCCCTGCATGGTTCACCGGGACAGATCTACAACGTGTGTTCGGGGACGACAATCTCCATGCAGGAGATCCTTCAGCACCTTCTTGACCACTCCGAAGCCGAGATCTCCACTGAGATCGACCCGGACCTTCTCCGGCCAGTCGAACTTCCTGTTCTGCTTGGGAGCCACGCAAAACTGACGAGCGACACTGGCTGGGAGCCAACCATCAACCTCGCCGATACCTTGGCCGACGTCCTGGCCGACGCCAGGCAGCGTATGCAGACTTCGCAAGACCCAGCCACCGATTCAACCCAGGAAGCCACATGACACGACGAGCACTGATCACCGGACTAACCGGTCAAGACGGTTCCTACCTGGCAGAACTGTTGCTGGAAAAGGGCTACCACGTGACCGGGATGATTCGTCGGTCCAGCACAATCAACTTCGAACGAATCGCCCACATTCAAGACGACATCGAGATCATTCAGGGCGATCTTTTGGACGAGGCATCCTTAACCGACGTCATTTCCCGGTCCAAGCCAGACGAGGTATACAATCTGGCCGCCCAGTCTTTCGTGCCAACCTCATGGCAACAAGCCGTGCTAACCGGTGAGACCACTGCTCTTGGCGTAACGAGGCTGCTCAATGCGGTCCATCGCACCAACCCGGCTATCCGCCTGTACCAGGCTTCGTCTTCGGAAATGTTCGGCAAGGTAACGGAGGTTCCACAAACCGAGCGGACCCCGTTCTATCCACGTAGCCCATACGGTGTGGCCAAGGTCTATGGCCACTGGATCACGATCAACTACCGCGAGAGCTACGACATGCACGTTTCTAGCGGGATTCTCTTCAATCATGAGAGCCCTCGTCGTGGACTGGAGTTTGTGACTCGCAAGATCACTCACCACGTTGCCCAAATCAAGCTCGGACTCACGAACGAACTCCGCCTCGGCGACCTCCATCCCCAACGAGATTGGGGATATGCCGGTGACTACGTCAACGCCATGTGGCTCATGCTTCAACAAGATAAGCCATCAGATTTCGTCATCTCGACCGGTGAGACCCACTCGGTCGAGGAGTTCTGTGAAATCGCCTTCTCCCACGTCGGACTCGACTGGCATGACCATGTCGTCCAAGACGAACGCTTCATGCGCCCGGCAGAGGTTGATCTCCTGATCGGCGACTCGACCAGGGCACGAGAAAAACTCGGCTGGGTTCCTCAGACAAGTTTCGAAGATCTCGTAATCATGATGGTCGACTCCGATCTAGAAATGGTCGCACGGCGCCAACGTGATCTGGGCTAGCCAGCCTGAGACCACTGATCCAATGAACCACAACAAGTGACTATTGCTGTTCTGTGTGGCGGAGTTGGAGCGGCGCGGCTTCTGCGCGGGCTAACCCAAGTGGTTAAGGACGAGGAACTTGTGGCCATCGTGAATGTTGGTGATGACATGACCCTTCACGGTCTTCACATCTCGCCCGACTTGGACACGATCACCTACACATTGGCCAATGCCGTATCTACCAAACGCGGTTGGGGGCTCGAGGGAGAGACGTGGCAAGCAATGGAGATGGTCAGCCGCTACGGCGGCGAAGACTGGTTTGGGCTGGGCGACCGCGATCTGGGAACTCATCTCTACCGAACTCAACGACTCATCCAGGGAGCACACCTGGCCACCGTCACCGGGGAGATTGTTCGGGCTTGGGGGATCAACTTTGCTGTTCTGCCGGTCACCAATGACCACCTCCGAACCCATGTTATGACAGCGACCGAAGGCGAGATCACCTTCCAGGAGTACTTCGTTCGTCTTCACCACGACGTGGCGGTGACCGCCGTTCGCTTCGAGGGATCCGAGACATGCTCACCAGCCCCCGGTGTTATCGAGGCATTGGAGAAGGCTGAGCGAATCGTGATCGCCCCGTCCAACCCAGTTGTGTCCATCGACCCAGTGTTGGCGGTACCGGGGATTAGAGAGATTCTGCAGGAACGGCGGGCTAGCGTTGTTGCCGTCTCCCCCATTGTTGGAGGAAGGGCGCTGAAGGGGCCAGCCGACCGCTTGTTGAGAGAGCTCGGGAGAGAATCGAGTGTCATTGGAGTCGCTCGTTGGTACCAGGATCTGATTGGTTCCCTCATCATTGACACCATCGATCATGGACTTGCCTCTGAGGTTGCCAAGTTGGACATCGACCCGGTCGTCACCGAATCCGTCATGACCACCCCTGAAATCACCGTCGCTCTCGCACGGACGGTTCTGGGCTAGGTACTAGGGTGCTCGGAATGTCTGCTCGTCTCGAGATCATCCCCATTCCTGGACTCCCGGAGATTGTCCCAGGCAACGACCTCGCCGGTCTGATCATGGACGCATGCCAAAACACTCTTCATCCAGAAGGGCTGCAAGACCATGACGTCCTCGTCGTAAGCCAGAAGGTGGTTTCGAAGGCGGAGAACAAGCTCGAAGTTGTCGATCCAGCCGATCCCCTGTCTCACAAGCCGCTCGTTCTTCGAGAATCGGTCCGAGTCGTCCGGCGTCGAGGTGAACTCATTATTAGCGAAACCAAACACGGCTACATCTGTGCCAATGCTGGTATCGACCGCTCGAACATGGCACCGAACATCGCTGCGCTCCTACCCGATGATTCGGACCGCTCTGCCCGTCGGATTCGCGACGCCATCCGTGGTCGTCTGGAGGTCGACGTCGCAATCATTGTTGCCGACACCTTTGGTCGGCCCTGGCGACGCGGCCTCACCGATATCGCTCTTGGATGTGCCGGTATTCGTCCGATACTCGATCTGCGGGGGACCGAGGACGCGGTTGGTCGCGAACTCCATGTCACCGAGGTTTGTATCGTTGATGAGTTGGCTGGCGCGGCTGAGCTGGTCCGAGGTAAGTCCGACGGCATCGCGGTTGCCTTGATTCGTGGTGTCGACCCCGCCTGGTTTGGACCCGGCGGCGTTGTTGCCAATGTTGTTCGCTCCCCCACCGAAGACCTCTTCCGCTAGGTTGCGCCCGTGAGCACTCACAACCCAGCTGGCGCTACCGAGACCGACGGCCCCCGACCGCCGTTGCTGGCGAACCTTCCGCCGACTCCAGATGAAGACTCGTTGCTGGAGGGCTTCCTCCATTATGTCTCGGACTCGGATATCAGTCTCTATGACGCTCAAGAGGAGGCGATTTATGAGTTGCTCGCAGGTAGCAACGTCATCCTCAATACGCCAACAGGGTCCGGGAAGTCCTTGGTTGCGGCTGCAGCCCATTTCGCGGCCTTGGGCACGGCTCGACGAAGCGTCTACACCGCGCCAATCAAAGCGTTGGTTTCGGAGAAGTTTTTCGCCTTGTGTCGGGATTTTGGCTCGGACAAAGTTGGCATGGTTACCGGAGACGCCTCGGTTAACCCCGATGCTCCGATCATCTGCTGTACAGCGGAGATCCTCGCTAACTGGGCCTTACGCGATGGCAACCGGGCCGACGTTGAGGTGGTCATCATGGACGAGTTCCACTACTACGCCGACCCCCAAAGGGGTTGGGCCTGGCAGGTCCCCCTGCTCGAACTCCCCCACTGCCAGTTTCTCTTGATGTCGGCCACGCTTGGCAACACCGACTTCTTCGAACGAGACGTAACCAGACGTACCGGCCGGACTACGTCTCTTGTGCGATCAACACTTCGTCCAGTTCCGCTTGACTTTGAGTATCGTCGGTCCACCCTACACGCCTCAATCGAGGAGCTTCTAGACCGAGGGCTCGCTCCGATCTATCTTGTTCACTTCACCCAGCGAGAGGCGACCGAGGCGGCCCAGGGGTTTCTCTCGCTCGACCCTCTCTCCAAGGAGGACAAGTCCAAGGTCAAAGAGGCCATCGGTGGGTTTCGGTTCGATTCTCCCATTGGCAAGGACATCCTTCGCTACCTACGAGGTGGCATTGGAGTCCACCATGCGGGGCTCCTTCCCAAGTACCGGTTGTTGGTCGAGAAGTTGGCCCAAGAAGGGCTCCTCAAAATCATCTGCGGCACAGACACGCTCGGCGTCGGTGTCAACGTGCCGATTCGTTCCGTCCTGTTTACCCAACTCTGCAAGTACGACGGCACAACGACCCGCACCCTCACAAACCGCGAATTTCAGCAGATCGCTGGCCGCGCCGGACGAAAAGGCTATGACGATGCAGGCACCGTATGGGTGCAAGCTCCTCCCCACATCGTCGAAAACCTCCGAGCCGAGAAAAAGCAGGCAGACAAGGCAGCCGCAACTGGCCGAAAGGTCAAACGAACAGTCAAGAAGAAGCCCCCCGAGCGAGGCTATGCCCATTGGACCGAGGACACCTTCACCAAGATGGTCGAGGGTGAGCCTGAGCCCCTTCGATCGAGCTTTCGGGTGAACCATCAGATGTTGATGAGTTTGCTGGATCGCCCGGTGTCTGATGATGGCAAGGACGGCTGTGACGCCACCCAATGGCTCATGACTCACAATCACGAACCACGACGGCGCCAGCGGCTGCACATCAGGCGCTCCATCGCTATCTATCGGTCACTCGTCGAGGCCGAAATTCTGGAGTTCCCCGCGATACGAGACGATCTGGGCCGTCGAGTTCGGGTCAACTTCGACCTCCAAGATGATTTTGCTCTCCACCAGCCCCTATCGCTTTGGGCTCTTGAGGCCATCGAACAGCTGCGAGGAGCCGGAGCACCCCAACCTCTTCCACCGGCGACTCCCAACGTCGAGCCTCTGCTCAGTGCTGATGAGGAGTCGGACCCGGCCCTCGAAGGATCCACACTCCCAGAAACTCGCACGGTTTTTGGTGACGTCATAAGCGACGGGCTTCAGCATGCCCTCGACATCGTGACCATAATCGAATCGGTTCTTGAGAACCCCGGTGTCATCATTGCCGCCCAGGTCAACGAAATGAAGTCGTCGCTAATGGCTGACATGAAGTCTCGGGGCATCGAATACGACGAACGCATGGAACGCTTGAGTGAGGTTGAGCCTCCCAGACCAAACAAGGAATGGCTCTACCATAGTTTTGACGCGTTCCGAGTCAACCACCCTTGGGTTGGATCGGACAATGTCCGGCCGAAGTCCATTGTTCGCGACATGTTCGAAAAGGCCATGAACTTCGCCGAGTATGTTCGGCACTACGGGCTCAAACGCTCCGAAGGCGTGGTACTGCGATATCTCTCCGATGTGTACAAGGGCTTAGGGCAGAACGTACCTGAGGAAGAAAAGACCGAGGACTTAGACGACATCATCGAATGGTTGGGTGCCCTTGTCCGACAGGTCGATTCCAGTCTGATTGATGAGTGGGAACGGCTACGAAACCCCGAGTCCGATCAACCCAGCGCGGGGTATGGGGACGCATCGTTGGTACCTCGCCCAGGAACTGACGCGAGCAATGTCACCAGCAACGCTCGCGCATTCAGGGTTATGGTTCGCAATCAGGCCTTCGCCTGGGTGCAACTCTTAGCCTTCCGCCAGCGATACCTGACGCTTTGTGAGGCAGCAACGGATGAGTCTGGCTATGACTCAATCGATGCCATCGTTGAAGCAATGTCGGAATATTGGGAGTCCTATGATTCGATCGGGGTCGATGCCGATGCCCGCAGCGCGTCACTACACATCTTCGACTTCGAGACCGGTCGGGTGACTCAAATACTAGATGACCCAGAGGGGCATCATGAATGGCGAATCGAAGCCACGGTAGACTGGAATGCATCCCGCGAGGCCGGAAATGCCGTCCTGATTCTTGACCGAATCGGGAGCGGAGTGCCCGGCTAGGTAAAGCCGTGCCACTGGGGGTTTTCCCGCAGCATAGAGACGACCTTTTTCACGTCCTGCGCCCGATCTTTCGGGCAGATCAGGGTGGCATCGCCAGCATGTATCACGATGAGATCCACCACTCCAACAATGGCGGTGAGCCGGTCCTGGGAGAGCACGATGTTGTGACTGGCATCAAGAGCGACCACCTGGCCGATTGTGACATTTCCGTCGCCATCAGTGGGGAGGTGCGAGGCGACCGCAGGCCAGCTTCCAACATCATCCCAGGCGAAAGCGCCTTCGGCCATAACAATATTGTCGGCTTTTTCCATCAGGGCATAGTCGATCGAAATCTTGTCCAGAGGATCAAAGGCCTCGGCCAACGCATGATCGAACCCCGCGGTGTCGACGACCGGAACCAGGCTCTCGATCATCGCTGCTAGCTCGGGTTGATAGGCGACAAAGGCTTCGGTCAGAGCTGTTACTGACCAGATGAACATGCCTGAATTCCAGAAAAACTCGCCCGAAGCAACATAGGCCTTGGCGGTCTCCAGGTCGGGCTTCTCGACGAAGCGCGTCGCTCGGCGAAAACGTGTCGGACCGGAAACCTCAAGTTCCTCTCCGGCCTCGACGTAGCCGAACCCGGTACTGGGTTCAGTGGGTGTAATCCCAATGGTGACTAAGACCGACTCTGACCGTGCGAGTTCCATGCCAGAGCGAAGGGTCTCTCGGAAGAGTTCCAGGTCGCCCATGACATGGTCGGCGGTCAGAACACAAAAGACAGCCTCAGGATCGCGGGCCTTGACCACCGCACAACCAAGAGCAACGGCAGCGGCCGTGTCTCGCCGACACGGTTCCCCAATAATGTTCTTCGTCGGGAGATCCGGTGAAAGGGCAATGGTTGGCCCAACCAGGTCTTGGCTAGTCAGAACGATTACTCGTTCGGGTGGAATGAGCCCGCTGAGCCGATCGACGGCCATCTCCAACATCGTGCGACCGCCTAGCAGCGAAAGGAGTTGTTTCGGTCGACGTGATGTACTCGCCGGCCAGAATCGTTCTCCGTAGCCGCCGGCAAGGATGACAGCGTAACTGTGGTCGACATCCGATTGGTTCTCAGTCATAACTTCGGTTCCCTGTCAGCCAGTTCGATTGGTTTTGCTGATCACCACATCTCGCCTGATCGGTGAGTCGGCCGAAAAGTTTCTCGAATGACTCGGCCTGAGCGTCCGGAGTCAGACAATGCTCGACATAACGCCTTCCATTTCTCCCTTGCTCTTGTAGTCTCTTCGGCTCATCAAGCATCTCTTTCAATACCCGAAGAAAATTTGCCTGATCATCCGGGGGGACCGAACGGCCAGCATCGGCTCGCTCAAGCGAAAGTGAAACTTCGGAGCCGACATCGATCGAAGCCAACGTTGGTCGGCCCGAGGCCAAAATTCCGTACAGTTTAGACGGTGTTGAGGACCGAGCGAGTCCACCTTTTAGCAGGATGAGATGTAGGTCTGCGCTTCCCAATACATCGCTAACTTTGTCTCGGGGAGCAAAGTCGCTCACAGTCACGTTGGTGTGCTTGGCCGCCCAATGATCAACGGCAGGACGGGCAGCCCCCTCGCCATTGATAACAAAGTGAACCTCCGGGCGATGGGCGAAGGCCTCAGCGGCGGCTCTGACCAGGTCAAAGGATTGAGAAAGGCCAACATTGCCGGAGTACATCACGATCTGTTTGTTTTCAAGACCATGTCGGCGCCGGTACTCCGTCGCACGATTGACCACGTGAACCCGGTCAGTGTCGGCAAAATTGTGAATGATGGAAACCTTTTGATGCTGATCGGGGCCTATCTTGGCCCTCACGTTGGCAGCCTGGTCCTCGCTCAGGACAGAAATTGAATCGACTCGTCGATAGAGGGACTTCTCGTGACGCCGGGCCAGGGAGATAATTCGCTCGTTGGAGAGGGCGCCAAGATCGACGGCGACATCGGGGAAAATGTCCTGAACATTGAAAACCACAGGCACTCGCCAGCGACGCGCAACGAGGTAGGCCGCGTCTCCAAGGAAAATCGGAGGGGACATGCCCATCACAACGTCTGGTCTCCCCAACGTGAGGGCGGCCGCGGTGGCCAGCCCGGTGAAGCCCCCAAACCCGAGGGCTCTCGCCGGAATATTGGTTTTGTCCGTCGGAAAGGGCCAGACTCGCAGTATCTGACCGAAGCTGGTTTTCTCGCCTCTCCATGGCTGACCTCTCCACTCGGGCCAAACATCATGATGCTGATACCAGGGCAGGCTGCTGACAACATCGATTCTGTGGCCCCGCTGGTGAAGAGCGTGCACGAGCTTACTCATGACCTCGCCTGTCGCCGCGTGCAGGTCGGGTTCGAAGTGGGGGCAAAGTAGCAGGAGTTTCATCGCAGCGCGTCACGATAGGCCCCGAGGAGGGTTTCTCCCGCACTGCGCCAACCAAACTTCTCTGCCCGGCGAACCCCCGCCATTGAGAGTTCTTGGCGAAGGTTCTTGTCGTCCAAGACTCTGGCGATGGTGGTGGACAGTCCGGTTGGGTCACGGGGCTCAACCAACAAGGCAGCGGAGCCAACAACCTCAGGCAATGAGGCCGATGTCGTGGTAATGACCGGACATCCTCGGGCCATTGCCTCCAATGCCGGATTCCCGAAACCCTCATACACCGACGGGAAGACTAGAGCTTGGGCCGATCGATATAAGCTGTCCAACAGCTCTTCGCTTACTCGTCCCAGCACATGGCAGCGGTCCTGGAGACCGAGCTTGACAATATGCTCAGCCAACTTCGCGCTCTCGGGGCCAGGACCTCCGGTCATTACCAGCTGAACATCCCCAAAGCGGTCACCCAACAGGTCCAGCGCGTCAATCAAATCGATGTGGCGCTTGTGGGCGTAGGCGATCCCGGGGAAAAGAAGGAAACGTCCAAATCGATCAAGATTCCCCTGATGGGCCGCCGGGTCGACAATTCCGCTCTCAACCGGCTCGTGACCGTGGGGCACGACGACCAGTCGCTGAGAGTCCACATCCAAGAGCTCCAATACCCGTCCGGCGGTGAATGAGCTCGGGCAGAGAACTAGCCGTGCTGTTTGAGCGGTGTGAGGCAGAACGGTCTTTAGCCAGCGCCTGCGAGCGGGACCAAAGTTCTCGGGCATGTCTAGTGGTTGAAGGTCATGAATCGTGACAACGGCCGGCGTCGGAGCGATCATGGGAATAACCCCTCCAGCATGGTGAACCAGATCGTCTTGTCTCGTCACTCTGGCCAACCAAGAATTCTCAGCCAAGATGCGGGCGGGTTTTGAACCAAGCTTGCTAGGACCGAGTCGTGTCTCAAAACGATCGAGCAGGTCGGGGTGGGCCGCAACGAGTTCTGGTTGGGCGTACAAACGAATCCAGAGATCCCCAGGGTCAAGGCGGTCAACCGCCCGTAAGAGCCGCAGGATGTACTCTTCACTCCCTCCGACTACACCGGGAACGAGCCAAAGAAGGTTGACTCCAACGACAGGGTTCACCCGCCCAAGATCCGATCGAATAGCTCGCTGTATCCAAAGGCCGTTTCCGCCCAGGTTGCATCCAAGACGCGATCGAGTCCCAGTTCGATCAGGTTCTCGACTCGGCCCGGATCCTCGAGGAGCCGGCTTATCGCCTGACTAATCTCGGTGACGTTTGTCGGTTCAACCAGCTCGGCCGCTCCATCAGCGACCTCTTCGGTGGCTGTGCCCCGCGAGGTTATGACCGGAGTTGCCTGCACCATGGCCTCAAGGATCGGTAACCCAAATCCTTCTGCCAGTGACGGGAAAACGAAGACTGATGCGGCGGCGTACACCGCTCGAAGGTCCGTGGTCGAAAGCCCACTCATCCGCGTGACTCGCTCCTTCAATGGTCCAAGTAGATCAGCACCATCAAGATTCCAGCCGTCTGGCCCAACGACAACAAAGTCGATGCCAACACGCCGTACCGCTTCGACCAAGCGGACCAGGTTCTTTCTCGGCTCAATCGTTCCTACCCAAAGTATGAACCGCTCAGGCAGACGGAATCTTTCGCGAACCGAGGCAATCTCGGCTGGAGTCGCTGGTCGGTTGACCACACCCCAGGGAACTACCACAACCCGATCCCGGTCCATCCCGTGGCTGATACAGGCCTGTCGGACTACCTCAGAAGGGACGGCCATCGCCGAAGCTCGTTCGAGGGTTACCTGCCAGGCCCGAGGGAAAAAGACTTTGCCTCGGCGGGAGAGACGCTCCGGGGACTCAAGGAAGTCAACGTCATGAACCGTGGCCAACACCGGGCTTGATGCCGGTGGAACAACCATCGCTGCGGCCCAGATCAAATCGATGGAACCAGCAATAGGTTCAGGCCGACCCAAGCGCAACCACGATTCATACATGGCCGCTCGTGGCATCCATTGATAGTGAACCTCAATACCGAGATTCTGGGCCGGCGACCGATCTCGATGCCGGGCGGCGATGCCGACGTATTTGTGGTCGCCACGTTCGAGAAGGGCGGCCAACGTGCGTCGAGTCGATACCGCTGTCCCCCCGGGCACGCGGTGCCAGAGCTGTTCGACAGTAATGGCGACTCGGCGGTTCGGGAGATCCACACGACATACTCTAGGAGCGAGGCGCCAGCGCCAAATGATCTACTATTCGAGCCCGAGTTCCCCAATAAAATGAGCGACGGTCCGGCGGACTCCTTCGTCAAGCTCGACACTGGGTTCCCAGCCAAGTTCACGCTTGGCCACCGTCAGATCCGGACGTCTCTGGGTCGGGTCATCCGCTGGCAGGGGGAAGAATTCGACCTGGCTCGAAGAATTGGTGGCGCGCAACACCGTTTCTGCCAGTTCCAACATGGTGAACTCGTTGGGATTACCAATGTTGACCGGCTGCTGGTAACCGCTGTCCAACAAGGCCAACTGGCCCTCTACCTGATCATCCACGTAGCAGAAACTTCGAGTCTGACTGCCATCACCATAAACAGTGAGGGGCTCGCCCTGGAGGGCCTGGACGATGAAATTGGAAACCACTCGCCCGTCCTCGGGTCGCATACGCGGACCATAGGTGTTGAAGGTTCGAACAATCCGGATGTCAATGTCGTGGGTTCGGTGATAGGCCATGGCCAAGGCTTCAGAGAAGCGCTTCGCCTCGTCATACATGCTTCTTGGGCCGTTTGGATTGACGTTGCCCCAATAGCTTTCGGGCTGGGGGTGAACCAGTGGGTCGCCATATACCTCGCTGGTGGAGTTGAGATGAAAGGTTGCTCCCTTGGCCCGTGCTAGTCCGAGACAATTATGGGTACCAAGACTTCCGACCTTCATGATCTGGATGGGAATTCGAGCAAAGTCGACAGGAGAGGCCGGGCTTGCCAGGTGCATGATGGCATCGACGGGGCCGGGGACCCAGATGAAATCCGAGACGTCTTGTTCCACGAACCGAAACCTCTCATGGCCGAAAAGGTGCTCGATATTCGACGTGCGACCGGTCACAAGATTGTCAAGGCACACCACATCGTCACCGCGTTGAAGAAGCCGGTCGCACAGATGTGATCCCAGGAATCCAGCCCCTCCGGTCACCACAATGCGAGCCACTAACGACCAAGTCCTCGATAGGTGAAACCCCGCCGAATAAGTTGGGTTCGTTCCAGGAGATTGCGACCGTCGACGATATTGCGACCTTCCATTAACTCGGCTACACGGTCAAAGTCCATCCAGCGAAATTCATCCCACTCGGTCAAAACAACCAGAACTTCAGCGCCCTCGATGGCCTCATAGGCATCGGAAACAACTTCGACGTCGGGGAGTTCGGCCACTGGGCCTTTCACGGCGGGATCATAGGCTTTGATCTGTACTCCGGCCGCACTCACTCGCTTGAGCACCTCTATAGCTGGCGATTGGCGAAGATCATCGGTGCCCGCCTTGAATGTTAGACCCCAACAGCCAATCCGGCGGCCGGCCGGGTCGTGCCCAAGGACATCGAGGACCTTCTGTGCCGTTCGCTCGAATTGCTCCTCGTTCACACGTAGGACCTCGTTGAGGAACGTGAACTCATACCCATGGTCCTCAGCGATCTTCGCCAGCGCAATGGTGTCCTTCGGAAAGCAACTTCCCCCCCATCCCGGTCCGGGGTGAAGAAACTCTTTGCCAATGCGCTTGTCGTACCCCATGCCGAGCACCACGTCGTTGACGTCGGCTCCCACTGCTTCACACACGTTGGCAATGGCATTGACGAAGGAAAGCTTGGAGGCCAGAAATGCGTTGGATGCGTACTTGATGGTTTCGGCCGAAATTGGATCGGTGACCATGATCGGGGCTCGGACCTTGGAGTACAGGGCGGCGACCCGGATCGCCGCTTCCTGATTGCTGCAACCAATGACCACCCGGTCAGGGTTGAGGAAATCATCGAGGGCCGTTCCCTCACGTAGGAATTCCGGATTAGAAACAACGGCCACATCGGAGCGGCCGAGCACACGAGCGACAATGCCGGTTGAGCCGACGGGGACAGTTGATTTGTTTACAACGACCGATCCGGTTGGCAAACATTCGGCGATCTCCGCAGCCGCCCGCTCTAAGTAAGATAAATCGGCCGCCCCATCCTCGCCCTGAGGCGTCGGCACACATAGGTAGTGAAACTCTGACGCCTTTGAAGCCTCGATCGCCCCGACAACAAAGGAGAGATTGCCCGAAGAAAGACCCTCTTTGACGAACCGATCAAGATCTCGCTCGACAATTGGGATCTCTCCGCGTTGGAGCATGGCAACCTTGTCAGCGTCGATGTCGGCGCAGATCACCTCATGCCCGAGATGGGCAAAACACGCTCCGGTCGTCAGTCCGACGTATCCGGTCCCAATAACTGCAATCTTCGCCACCCGTGACTCCTTCGATGAAAGTACTTGAGCTAGGCGACCGACCGTATCTCATCAGCTAGCCCTGCTCCTGGGCATCCCTACACACTCAGTGGGCTGACCGACCCACGAGCATACTCCCGGTCCTCCTGAACCACCTGTTGCCAGCCCCATGAGGTTCAGCTACAGCGGGAATGCTCCTGCTCAGGATTTCCCTGAACCTGTGACGTCGAACCAGCGGCAAGGTCAACTGGCCCGAGTTCCTCTCCCTCGGAGGGCCCTTCCTCAATCACGCCTGCACCATCAGACTGAACATCCTCTGCGACTTCGGTCCCGACAACAATCACAACTGATCGACCCTGGTATTCCAAATCAAAGACTGGGTTTCCGGCCACGACACGAAAGGAGATGGGCTCGGTCACTCCGGCCGCTCGCAGGGAGGCCGCAACCACCTCGGCCGCCCCACGTCCGTCTACCCCATGTTTCAGAACAATGCCTTCATCGCTTTGAGACACTGTCAACTCGGGCAACTCATAACCCTCTTCTTCGAGTTGGTCGGAAAGGTCACGAGACCAGGCCACCCGTGACGGATCGGCACTCATGCGAAGGAAAACCGACGAGGGTGAATCGTGAGGTGCTCCCCGAAAAAGTTCCAGAATCGCCTCCGCTTGGTCTCGTAGCGGTAGCAGGACCCAAGCAGTATTGACTCGCTCACTGTCGGAGGGATAGCTATAGGTCTCCAGTTCGCCCGGGTCAAAAGAGCGATAGGTGGAACCCAGGTCTAGGAGTAGCTGGGGAGTCAACTCTTGGTCAATGGTGATTTGTTCAAGGCCAACGTCGATCAGTTCGGCCAACGTAAAAGGGTGTCTGGCCCCAGCCTCAATGGCCCTTGACATCAGCCGATTGATGAAATCTTGTTGGCGCTGAATTCGTCCGATATCAGATGGTGGCCAACTGTAGGCCCATTGACCGTCGCTGTCTTGAACTTGGTAGTAGCGGGACCGAACATAAGCCAGGGCAGTTGATGGATCCAGCGCCTGGCATCCCGCAGTGAACATCTCAAATCCCGTCTGGCTGGCGTTGGTAGCCTCATTCCAGTCCCGGGCTGGCTGGTCAAAGTAGACATTGACGTAGCCAACTGCCTCAACGAGTCCCTGGAAACCAGCAAAATCAACGCTCATGTAGTGATGGATATTGATGTCAAGTTCACTCTCAAGCGTCTTGATTAGTAGCTCTGGCCCTTCGATGCCAAAGGCGTAGTTGATTCGTCGTTCGCCGTACCCCTCAATGGGAACCCACAAATCGCGCGGGATCGAAAGCAATGCTGCTGTTCCCGCCTTTTCATCGATATTCAAGATGATAATCACGTCGCCAAAACGTTCGCCTTGGCGCCCGAGTTGAATCGGATTATCGGCGTCAAGGCCTTCCGAACTGTCATAGCCGACTAACAGGATGTTAAGAATCCGTTCTCCGGGCTGCGCAGTGGGAGCAACGCTCAGTGTTCCGCTTAGTTCGACCCGTTCGATTCCCGAAACCTGCTGATAGCTGAGGTTCAGAGCCCACGCCAAAGACAAAGCCATTCCAATTCCGGCGACGTTGACAAGAAGAATTAGCCGTTGTCCCCAACTTCGCCGGTCTCGCCCCTGGCCCGCTGAGGTGGACGGGACTCGCCCCCTCCCTTGTCCTCTCATGTTGAACTCTCGCTCACGCTGGAAGCTCTTGAAATGCCAGGAGGGTTCCCGATAGCAAAGACACAACGGCGAGTGGTCCGACCAGCACATTGCTCATTCCTCGGGGTGAGCCCGCAACCAACGTCTCGTTGTCAAGGCCATATTCCAAGCCGATGGTTGTGATCCCAACGGCCGGTCCTCCGAGGGGCAGAAGGCTGACAAGAGAGCCAATTTGACCGGTCAAAACGCGACGGTCATTGATGATGCTTAGCCGCTGATCTCCCACAAACGCATCGATCTCCACCGAGGAGAAACGTTGATCGCCCAGCAACAAGACATTGGCGATTAGGTGGTCGAAACGACCGCCCGCCAAAGCCGTGACCACGAGACGGTCCGGGTCAAGGGACATGGCGTGGACCATGGCCAACTCAAGATCAGTAGCGTTCTTGTTGGCCGGGTACCGGATCAGATCAACTCCTGCGGCCTCGGCTCGGAGATACCCCTGGCCGGACACCGAATCAAAGTCGCCTATACCTATGTCGACTTCGAGGTCGACCTCTGCCGCACGATCGATCCCGGAATCCGCGGCAATAATCGTTGGCTCGGCGGGAAGCGCGGCCAGTTCCCGGGGGGAAATTTGGTCTCCTCCACCTATCACAACTACAGACGCTGACATCGAAGAGGGATCGTACGTCCTTGGGAGGCCTTCGTGGGATCATCCAAACTTTTTCGCCCAGACCGCAGCCTTGTCTGGCCCA
Source organism: Actinomycetes bacterium (assembly GCA_024276425.1). Lineage (GTDB taxonomy): Bacteria > Actinomycetota > Acidimicrobiia > Acidimicrobiales > SZUA-35 > JAJRQY01. The sequence goes on from JAJRXF010000129.1 coordinate 44,640, forward strand.
GCGACCTGCGGAGAGCTACCGTTCGGTCATGTTGCCACGCACCTTATTTCGCGATGAGCACCGACTCTTCCGTGATGCTGTTCGCTCTTTTATCGCTCAGGAGATCGTGCCCTATGCCGATGACTGGGAGTCTTTGGGACGGGTCGACGTTGCCATGTTTAAGAAGGCTGGCCAGCACGGCTTTCTCGGAATGGAGGTGCCCGAAAAATTCGGAGGTGGAGGGGTTGACGATTTTCGGTTCAACGTCATCCTAAACGAAGAAATACAACGAGCCGGGGTAACCGCGTCTGGGTTCTGCATCACACTGCACAACGATGTGTGCATGCCCTATTTCACCGACGGAACCACCCAGGAGCAACAGCGCCGTTGGCTGCCGGGTTTGTGCTCCGGGGAGAAGATGGCCGCGGTGGCTATGACCGAACCGGGAACGGGCTCCGATCTTGCCTCCATCCAAACAACCGCCATTCGTGACGGAGACTGCTATGTGCTGAATGGAACCAAGACCTTTATTTCCAACGGGCTGAATAGCTCGTATGTGATCGTGGCTGCCAAAACCGATCCGTCTCTGCGGCACCGAGGCCTTAGTTTGCTCATTGTCGAAGAAGGAATGCCGGGCTTTGACCGCGGGAGAAATCTAAACAAGGTCGGGCTTCACGCTCAAGATACCTCGGAGCTAGTTTTCCAAGATGTCCGAGTTCCGGTCACGAACCGTTTGGGCGACGAGGGCACCGGCTTCTTCCAGTTGATGGACAAGTTGGGCCGAGAGCGGCTGTCTTTGATGGTAACGGCCATGGCCCATGCCAAACAGGCCTTCGACTGGACAATTCAGTACTGCAAGGAACGCGAGGCATTTGGCCAACCGATCGGATCATTCCAGAACTCACGATTCGTTTTGGCCGAGATGAAGACGGAACTGGACATTGGTCAAGTGTTTGTGGACCGTCTGGTCGAGGCCTACCTGGCCGGCGAACTGAGCGCCGAGGACGCCGCCGAAGGAAAGTGGTGGTGTAGCGAACTACAGAACCGGGTTGCGGACCAGTGCCTCCAGCTCCATGGGGGTTATGGCTATATGGAGGAGTATCCAATCGCCCGAGCCTGGCGGGACGCCAGGATCCAGAAGATCTACGGAGGTACAAACGAGATCATGAAGGAAATCATCGGTCGATCACTGGGGTTTTAGTCCGCTAGCTCATCCTCGCTTTCTACTCCAAGCGCGGTCTCAAGGCGACAAAGCCGTGCCTCCAATGCATCTATGCGCTCAACCAGATGTGCCCGTTCTGACAAGGAAACCTGGGAGTTGGTGGCCCCTTGGATGCCTGGGTCCGATCCGGTCAACCCGTTGGGCTCGGCTGAGCCATCACCAAGCTGGTGGACCCAGCGGTTCTGGCTTTGACCAGGCCCGCGGCCAACATCTTTCACCAGCGGCTCCTCCCGCTTGGCCAGCGAACGGAGAACTTGGGAAACCGGGCCAATCTCGTCAAAACCGATCGAACGATCCGTTCGGGCCCGAAGCTCACCAACAGATTGGGGGCCACGCAGCATTAGGACCGAAAGCAAGATTGTCTGCTCCCTGGTCAAGCCAAGAGCCTCGTCGAAAACGTGACGATGCTTTGGCGAGCGGCCACCGGAGTTGGTCCGAGCAAGCCCGGCCTGACGTAACAGCAGGACCGCCTCATCAACCTCTCGAGTGGAGAACGATACCACGGGCTCCCGGCTGGTCTTCTGGTTACATGCCGCGGCTAGAGCGTTGCTGGTGAGCGGGTAGTTCTCCGGGGTATTGGCCCACTTCTCAATCAGGCAACCTAGGACTCTGAGTTCAGCAAATGTCAGTTCCACCCTTCCAGTGAAGCAGCAAACATCCCCACCTTGTTAGGCAAAGGCGGAGTGTCCCGTGATTGCTTGGCCCATGATGAGGGTGTGGATCTCGTTTGTCCCCTCGTAGGTGTAGACCGATTCAAGGTTGTTCATATGGCGGATCACCGGATACTCCGTGGTGATTCCGTTGGCACCAAGCACTGACCGTGCCTCGCGAGCAACCTCGATGGCCATCCTGGTGTTCTGGCGCTTACCGAAACTTACCTGGGCGGGGCCGAGCTCGCCCTGGTCCTTGAGACGACCGAGATGGTAGGACAGGAGCGTTCCCTGCTGCACTGCGGTCATGAAGTCAACGAGCCGCTGCTGAGTTAGCTGGAAGCGGCTAATGGGTCCACCAAATTGAATTCGTTCATTGGCGTAGTTGAGGGCGGCCTCATAGCAAGCCCTGGCCGCCCCAACGACACCAAACAAGATGCCAAAGCGAGCCTCGTTAAGACAGCTCAGTGGACCGCGCATGGAGGCAACACCTGGCAGCACCGCATCGGCGGGCAGACGCACGTTGTCCAAGATCAACTCCGAGGTCACCGAAGCTCGCAACGAAACCTTTCGCTCGATCTTTGGGGCACTAAATCCCTCAATGTTGGTCGGTACGACAAACCCTCGAATGCCCTCATCGGCCCGAGCCCATACCACGGCGACATCGGCGATAGAACCGTTGGTAATCCACATCTTGGTTCCGTTGAGCAGCCAGTCTCCGTTCGGCTGCTGTTTGGCATTGGTTCGCATCGAGGATGGATCAGATCCCGAGTCTGGTTCGGTCAAACCAAAACAACCAATGGCGTCTCCCGCTGCCATTGGTGGCAGCCACTCCTGCTTGTGTTCCTCGGAGCCATAGGCCCAGATCGGGAACATGGCCAACGACCCCTGCACGCTGACGAAACTGCGTAGGCCCGAATCGCCCGCTTCAAGCTCGGCGCAGGCCAACCCATACATCATGGCCGATGATCCTGCGCAACCGTATCCTTCGAGATGCATGCCGAGTAGGCCCATGTCGCCAATGGTCTTGGCTACCTCCTTGTGAGGAAAGACGCCCTCATCAAACCAGGCGCCGACCTCGGGGAGGATTTCCTTGTCGACATAGCGGCGAACTGTGTCCCGAAGCATGATTTCTTCTTCGCTCAAGAGGGAGTCGGTGGCGAGAAAGTCGCGGGCGTTCTCGGCTTTTGGACCTAAAGGGGTAGACATGGCCACAGCCTAGACGGCCACGATCCTTTCCACGGCACTCGGGATTAGTGTCTGAGCTCCATCATCCACCAGACTTTGGTCAAGATGAACAATCAACCACCCGCAGCCATCAGCCCTCAACCGGACTCGCTAAGCATCCGAACCCCTTCGGGGGTGACGATTTCCGCCCGTTCCTGGACTGGGGAAGGCCGAGAAGATCGCTCAACTATTGTCCTGGCCCACGGAGGCGGCCAGACTCATCATTCCTGGGGCGGCACGGCGGCAACGCTGGCCCGGGCCGGACATCGAGTGGTGACCTTTGACTTACGGGGTCATGGCGAGAGCACCTGGGCCGCCGACGGAGACTACTCTCACGCCGCCTTTGGTCAGGATGCAATCGCGGTGGCCCAGTGGTGTGGAGAACCGGTGATCTGGATTGGAGCCTCGCTGGGTGGCATCTCCGGCCTTGTCGCCATCGACACCCGCCCGGAACTTTTCGCGGCGTTGGTCTTGGTCGACATCACCCATCGGCCCTCTTCGAGTGGGGTTGATCGGATTCTGAGCTTTATGAAGGCCGACCTCGAACATGGTTTCGCCACCCTGGAGGAGGCCGCCGATGCCGTTGCCGCCTATCAACCCCATCGGCAACGCCCACCCAGCACCGCAGGGTTAGCCAAGAACCTTCGCCGGGGGGAAGACGAGAGGTGGCGTTGGCATTGGGACCCTGCCTTTTTGTCCGATCGGTCAGAGGGCACAACGACCGATGACCATTGGGCCGGTCTGCACCGGGCCTGTCAGCGGTTGGAGCGGCCAACCCTTCTTATCCGAGGCAGGCTTTCGGACCTGGTGACCGATTCAGAGGTTGCGGCCTTTCGGGAACTTGTCCCCCATGCCTCCTTTGTGGATGTTGCCGACGCCGCCCACATGATCGCCGGAGACCGCAACGATGTGTTCACATCGGCCGTTGAGGACTTCGTAGCCGAACTCGGGCGGAGCGCACCCAACTAACCTCCACCTTCAAAGCCAAGCTAGTCGGCGGGAATCGCACTGCCATGGCCAGCTGCCCGCAAGTCCTCCCGAAGCCCCTTTGCCATGGCATCGAGGTCTTCGGCCTTGGCGGAGGGATCGGCATTGGCGAAGTTCAGGTCCGCCATGGAGGACATTGGCACCACGTGCACATGGGTATGAGGTACTTCGAATCCGGCGATCATCAGCCCGATACGTTGACATGGGACCACCCGTTTTTGGGTTTGTCCCACGAGATGGGCAACCCTCATGAGGTGACCAACGGTCTCGGCATCAAGATCGGTCCACTGGTCCACTTCCTGTTTCGGGATGACTAGGACATGCCCCGGATGAAGCGGTCGGATGTCCAACATCACCACACACGTTTCGTCGTTCCAAACGAATCGACCCGGGATCTCGCCAGCGATGATGCGACTGAAAATAGACGTCATGGTTCCCGACGGTAGATGATGTTGACCATGAACGCATCTTCTCCCGGGCCAAGCCCAGCTCCCGACACCGGTCCCTCCTCTACCCCATCGTCCGATTCTGCGCCGGTTCTGTTGTCCGTTCAGGACGGTGTTGCCACCATCACGCTCAATCGTCCCGAAGCAAGGAATGCCCTGTCAGATGAGTTGGTTGACCAACTTGGGGCATACCTGGAACAAGCCAATGGTGATGACCGTGTGCGGGCCATCGTCCTCACCAATACTGGTAACACGTTTTGTGCCGGAGCCGACCTTTCGTCATCTAAGCCTGGGGTTGCTGGCCAGCCTGGTCAGGAGACGCGCACCTTCATTGATGTCTTCCGGCTTATCATGCATGGGTCTAAACCCGTGCTCGGGCGGATTGATGGCCATGCCATGGGTGGTGGGCTCGGACTCGTTGCGGCCTGTGACATTTCAGTCATGCGTGAGGACGCAAAGATCGGATTCACCGAGGTCCGACTTGGGGTTGCTCCGGCAATGATCTCGGTCGTTTGTTTGCCAAAGCTCCGTCGAGCCGATGCCAGCGAGTTGTTTCTCACCGGCGAGCGAATCAGCCCCACTCGAGCCGTGGAGGTTGGTCTCATAAACCGGAGTTGCCCGGCGGCCGAACTGGATTCCTCCATCGACAGCTTCGTGTCCATGATCTCGCAGGGTGGCCCGAACGCCCTGGCTGCATGTAAGGAGATCATCAATCGGGTACCAGAGATGACTCAAGAAGATGCGTTCGCTTGGACCGCGGTGCGATCACGGGAACTGTTTGTGTCGGAGGAGGCCCGATCAGGAATCGCGGCCTTCCGCCAACGCCAGCCCGCCCCCTGGGTACCAGAGGAGTAGCCAGCCGATGCTCTTGGCTGTCGGCGGCGGTACCGGGCGTTGGGAAGGTCACGCCCGGCCGGTACGCAACTCCTGGAGCGCTCGCCCGAACCGGTCGACGCCCTCGGCCATCTCGTCCTTGGTCGCCGCGGCATTGCTTAGCCGAACATGTTTGCCGCTGGATGACCCGGGGAGCCAGTCAGATCCTGTGACGACAGACACTCCCTGACGGAGGGCGGCACTACGTAGGTCGTTATCTGGCCCAAGGCCCTCGACTCGAAGCCAAAGATGGAGTGGGCTCACGCTGTGGAGAGGGGATGGAATGGCCTGGCCGTCGCCACTCACCATTTGAGTTCCACCAAGCCGCTGAACTTGCTCCCACAATTGGGACTTCCGCTGCTGAAGAGCTACGCGGAGTCTCCGCAGATGGCCCGGCCATCGGGGTGAGGTAACTACCCGAAGCGCTGTTTCTTGCAGGAGTGGAGAGACGAAGAAGTCTTCGGCCGAGCGAACCTGATACAGCCTGGTGGCAAGTGCGCCGACGGCGGCGATGGCTGCAACCCGAATCCCCGGAGCAATCGATTTGGTTAGTGACCGGATGTGGACGACGTGACCATGAGGATCAATGCTGGCTAGAGGGCCGACATATTTTCCGTCTAGGGCCAGGTCGGCGATCCAGTCATCCTCGACGATAATCAAACCATGTTCTTCCGCCAGCCCGATAAGTTGGGTGCGCCGCTCTGCGGAGAGGCTCGCTCCCGTCGGATTGTGAAATCGCGGCTGGATGTACAGCACCCGGCAGCCATTGGCCGCGACCGCAGCTCCTATCTGGTCGACTCTCAGACCATCAGAGTCGGTTGGAACTGGGACCGGCACCAATCCGGCGGCGCGGATGGCCACCAAGGCTCCGGCATAGGTTGGCGACTCAACCATAACCGCATCGCCAGGAAGACAGAGTGCTCGAAACACAAGAGCTAGGGCGGCCTGGCCACCGGGCATGATGAGCGCTCGGTGTTGTCGCTCTGGGTCGATGTTTTCTTCGAACCAGTGACGGAGCGGTTCGCTTCCTTCGCTCGCTACGCGTCCAAAAACTCCAGGTCTGCGAACTGACTCCCGCACAGCAGAGGCAATGAGAGACTGAGGCTGAAGGCTCTCATCGGGGTAGCCCGACGCCAGATCGATGACACCAGCCGGAACGAGACTCCGAATGGGTTCAAGGATTCGGGCCTCATGATGTTCAAGGGCGTCAGCACCAAGGGCCAGAGTTTGCCAGGAGGTGTCCGATCGCGGCGGGAGCCTCTCTTGAGGTATGGCGATAAAGGTGCCACTGCCCGAAATCGCCTCGACCCGACCAGTGCGAACCAGATCGCTAACGGCGTGACGGACTGTCGCTGGGCTCACCCCAAGTTCGGCCATCAGTTGTCGCACGGACGGCAATCGATCGCCTGGACGTCCGATGGCCATATGGGACTCCAAATGCTGCCGAACGCGAGTTGAAGCGCTATCCTGAGTCATGACGCCAAAGGATAGCGCTATCGCAAACCGACGAGAAGCGATCGGTTTAGGGCTTGGCTTCCTCGCTGTCCTCAGTTTTAGCCTCACCCTGCCTGCGACCAAGGCCGCGGTGCCTGTTTTTGGTGGCTGGACCATCGGGATCGGACGAGCCGTCATTGCTGGACTCTTAGCCCTTGTGCTCTTGTTGATAAAAAGACAACCACTCCCAAGCCCCAAGGAAGCCAGGTCGCTGGCCATCGTCGCTCTTGGCGTCGTGTTCGGTTTCCCGATCTTTACCGCTCTGGCCCTCGAACACGTCCCGGCCAGTCGAGGTGCCATCGTGGTCGGTGTCCTTCCCTCGACAACAGCACTTGTCGCAACCGTGCGGCATGGCGAACGTCCAAGTAGCGGCTTCTGGTTTGCAGCGGCCGGGGGCCTCATCACCGTCGTAGCGTTTGCCGTTCTGAGTGGAAGCCGAGGACGTCCCGAACCAGCAGACATTCTTCTAGCTATCGCGGTATTGGCCGCGGCAATTGGTTATGCCGAAGGTGCTGAAGTGACTAAGACACTCGGGAGCTGGCAGACCATCTGCTTTGCCCTCGTGTTGTCCTTACCCGTCACCGTGCCCGGAACCGCCTTCGCCCTCGCCCAACATGGAATTTCCGAACCAACCATGCTGGCCTATCTTGGGTTTGCCTACGTGGCAGTGATCAGCATGTTCGTCGGATTCTTCGCCTGGTACGCAGCCCTTAGCCTTGGAGGGGTTGCCCGCGTGAGCCAAGTGCAGTTGCTGCAGCCGATCTTCACCCTCGGGTGGTCCTGGCTCTTGCTCAGCGAGTCGGTTGGCGTTGGAGTTCTTGTGACCGCATTTGTCGTTGCGGGATTTGTCTGGCTCTCGCGGCAAACGAGGATAACCAGCGGCGCCTCGTCCAAAAGGTGACGAATCTGGTTAGTCGAGATCGGGGTAGACCGATGGGGGCGGGCCAGGAGTTCCGGGGGAAGCACACACCCAGCACGAGGAGTCTGCCGGTCCGGTCCACGCCACTTCGCAGCTACCACAGCTCATTCGGAGACCGGCTCGCCGGTATCGGGGAGGGGTGAGTAGCTTGGTCGCCGCAGCTGTGGTCATCTGAACTGCTTCGGCAGAAGCTGGCCGAATATGAGTAAGGGGGTTGAACTGTCCTCGACCCGAGATATTGGATCGATGTAAGGCTAGGTGACCACCGGATCAAGAACCGAAGCCAGATCGACCCAGCGCTCTACCTCGCTAACGGAAGGGACCCGCCGCACAATGCTGCGCCGAGTGCTCTTGATTGCCTGACGATTAGTCTCCATCATTTTGGCCACAAGATTTGTCGGGTGACGGCGGGCCAAGTCGCCGATGGTGCGAACGCCCGAGGCTTGCAAAAGATCGCTGTAGTCCGCACCGATTCCACGAACCCGCATCAGGTCAGCCCGATGCACCCAGGACAAGAGCAGCGCTTCGTCAATGCCGGTGAGAGCAGCTAGGAGGCGCCGATCCGATCTTGCTCCACCACGGTGCAAGAGAGCCGCAGGCGACTTTATGGACACCGATTGCAGCTTCTGGCGGAAGTCCCAACCAATATCTTCGATCGTGTCCAATGCAACCACCCTCAGCCCCTTTACAACGTCGCCACAAGCTGGCCGGGATCTACAGCCCACCGGCCGACCAACCCAGCAAGCTATCGCTAGGCCATGTCCTTTAACACGAGTCGATCATGACAAAGCACAACCGCCCTCGGCAAGTCCGACCCAAAAATCAAGGAAGACCCAAAGAAGTAAGCGTCTTTAGTCGGTCACCAATCCGCAGGCGAAAGCTACATGGGAGATCTATAGGGTCAAGCCTCAATGCAAATCCAATTTCAGTGTCTACGGGTTGGTCCGTCTAGGACGTTGGGATATTTAGTAGCCGGCTGGTATTGCCTGAGTACAGCTTGGGCAGAATCTCGGTTGGCAGGTTGAGGGCCGAGACTTGCCAGCGACCTTGCGGGGGAACCTCGGCCTCTGGCGCGTAGTCAAAGCACTCATCGTCAGTCTCCAAGAAGCGGTACCAGTGGCGGTAATCCTCGGGCCCAACCGGAAAGGCGTCAGTCCCAAACAAGACCCGGTCGGGGTATCGCTTGATCAGCTTGGCCGCGGCCCTGGGCTGACGACCAAGTTCGGCCATGCGGCCACCCAGGTCCACCGACAGATTTGGCAACCGGTCCAACAATCGAGCAACCAAGCCCAGGTCCTCCGCTGCTCCCCCGACATGCGCACCGACGAACTGTGTGCCAGGACAACTCTCGATCAACGAGGCCATTGATCCCAACAACTCATCAAACCCCGGCAAGCCCGGATCACCAAACCACCAGTCTGGATGCTTTGCCAGCTCCTCAATTCGTTCATTGTGCTCATCCAACGGCTGGAAGAACGCCAACGGGTCAGCAGTATGAATCAATACGGGCAGACCAAGCTGTCCGGCCCGAACGAGAGCATCGTGCAGCCTGGGATCATCGGGCATGACGAGCGAACCTTGACCGTCGCGAACGCTAAGCCCCAGGTCTTTCCATACCTTGAGACCTTTGGCCCCCTGGTCGGCTGCCACCTCGACCTGTGCAACCAGGGCAGTTGATGCATCGCCGTCCTCACTCAGCACCCGCCAATCCAGGTGGGCAAAGGTGTGAAACCGGCCGGGATGAGCCAGGTCATAGCGCTCCAGGTTCTCGGCCAGTTCGGTCCCCCAACGCCCATCCAGGTTCACGATTGAAATCACATCGCAAGCATCCATGGCGGCCAACAACTGGCCAACGTCAGGGGCCATCCAGCCTCCATCGCCACAGAGCCAACGACCAAGGTGGTTATGGGCATCAATCACCGGCACAGCCGGTCGGTCCAGCAGCGTTACCTCTACCCGCGCGCTACTGAAGGGGCGAAAGTCCTCCAGCAACAAACCCCCAATTCCAGATTCAGTCATTGTTCCCCTCCGGTCGCGGACCCTCGACCACCACGGCTAGCCGGGTCAACTCGGCGACGCTATCTGGGTCGATCATTCCAGCCGGAAGATGGGTTGCATTCGACGCTCCACAGGCCAGAGCCAAGCGTAGGGCCTCCACCGGACCATTCTCCCACGCCAAGGCCAAGCCGCCGAAGAAGCTATCTCCGCTCCCCGTCGGGTTCAGAACCCGAGGGGCATCAACCTTGCCCCACCACCAGGCCTGGCCATAGCTCAGAACTGCTCCGCCCGAACCCAGGGTCAAAACGGCAGTGCCATCAATCCGCTTCGCCAACTCCGTCGCGGCATGAGAGCCGACCACTCCAGCTTCAGGCAGAACCAGGTCTGCCCCGAACCGACACTCTGATTCTGGCAATACTGACTCCTGCCAGTCGTGTCCCAGGTACTCCAGCGCTTCAGACAGATTGACTTTCAGCACTGTGACAGATCGATCGCCGTCGATGATCTCGGCCAGCGCAGCCCAACTGGTGTCAACCCAAAGCTCAGCCGACGGCTCAATCGATCTCGCCAACTCACCCATGAGTCCGCCCGCTTCCCGGTCACCAACCGCAGGCAAGCTTCCGCTGAGCAACACGCGAGAATGGTCATCCTTTGGTGCGGTCAATTCAGCGACGAGCTCGAGGAACTCGGACCAGCTGGCCTCATCTATTGCTCCCGGCTCGTTGAAATCGGTCACGGTGCCACGTTGAACGTTGTCCCCATCAGCACTCCGAGAACCGCTCACCTCAGTCTGAGAACCGACAATGGTGGTGCAGACCCGGGTTGGCAGGCTGGATTCGACCCACCGACAGTCCAAGCCAGCAAGCTGAGCCAAGCGCTTGATCTCGTCCCCCGTGCCTCCGCCGACCGGCCCACAAAGAACGGATGCACCCCCAAGGGCAGCAATCACCTTGGCCACGTTGGCCGCCTTGCCTCCGGGCTCAACAAAAACCTGTCGGGCTCGGTTGACCGCCCCGAAAGCGATCTCGTCAACGACCAAGGTTCGATCAAGGGAAGGGCTGGGCCCGACACAAATGATTTGTGTCGGTTCCGTCATACCTCACCGTTGGCTTCGGCTTGTCGTCCGGACTCCTGAAAGGTCTGCACTCGTGCCATCGACGGTTGAGATGCTGTTCCGCCTCGCCCACCGACCGAAAGGGATCCAACAGCTAAACCAAGGGCAAGAGAATCAGCTTCGTCCTGACCGGTCAGGACACCGGCCAGGAAACCAGCATTGAAGGAGTCTCCGGCGCCAATGGCGTCGACAACTTCGACTGTTGCCGCCAGACGTGACCAGCGTTGTGAGCCGTGAACCACCAAGGCTCCACTCCGACCGCGCTTGACCACAATGGTTTTGACTATGGTGCAAAGGTGGTCAATTGCCGACTCCAAACCGTCGTCACCGGCCTTGCCCGCCAGCAGGATTGCCTCCTCTTCATTGGGCAGCAAATAGTCACACTGGGCCAGCAAGTCATCCGCCTGCCAGGCCTCTGACGGGTCCCAATTGGTATCCATGGAGACCGTGCAACCAGCGGCGCGAGCCTCCTTCAACAGATCGGCCAGAACCGTTCGTATCCCGGAGAGCAGGAACACTCCAGCAAGATGCACATGACGAGTCCGGGCGAAGATTGAGCTTGGGGTGTGCTGGGGCAACAGGGCTGCCAATGACCCGGCGTAGGTCAGGATTGCTCGGTCATCACCATCAACGAGGTGGACACTAATTCCGGTCGATTGGGTCGGATCGGCCACAACCAAGGACGTGTCAACGCCGCACTTCCGGAGCTGGCCGATGCTGACACGACCGAGATCGTCATCTCCGACAACGGCAACAATGCCGGTTCGCAATCCGAGCTTGGCCAAGCCACAGGCCGTGATTGCCCCAGAACCACCAAGGGTCAGCGCTCCATCGTCGACCAAGGTTTCGGCCTGGCCGAACCGGGGAGCGATTCCTTCGCCCGACAAGATCAGGTCCGCGTTGAGATCCCCGATGACCAAGACGTCAAACTCAGGAGTCATGGAAGACCATTCGAATCTCAGGAGTTCCGGACCAGTGCTTCACGTTAATAGGCCTCAAACCAGCGCTCTGTCACCGGCTCTGGATGAGCATAAACCGACCATGCCGATCGCGCGTGCTCGGTGACAATGTCACGCAGTTCCAACATTCGGTCAATACCCATACCAGTGAGGAATCGTTGCCGATCCTCCCCATCCACCTCGGTCGCTTCTCGCCATACCGCACGTCCGGCCAGCACCCCACTCGCACCGGCGTTGCACGCAATTCGGGCCTGAGCGGCGAAGAGGTCAAATCCAACACCGGCACTCAGCAACAGCCAGGGAACCTCGCTTGCTTCGGTGAGTTCGATGCAAGCCTCGGTCCAATTCTGACGATCGTGATCAATATTGGAGTCAACGGGAAACTCCATCTTGAGCATGTCAATGTCCAGGGTTGAGAGCTGGCGGGCCGTCTCGATCACCACACGGCGTCGTTCCTCTGAACTCAATGGCGTGCCAGCATCGCGGGAGAAATGAAGTGGTTCGACCACGAGGGGAAGTTCTGCCTTGGCACACTCGGCAGCAACATCATCCACGATCTGAATCTGGCTGGCGGCACGGTCAGCATCAGGATGAAAGTACAGCAACAGCTTTGCTGCACTGGCGCCCATCCGAACGGCTTTGGCCGCATCGAAGCCCTCGATAAGGACGGTGCGGCGATCGGTACTGGCGTCTTGGTAGCCGGTTTCTTCCACCGCCACGATGAGACCAGTGGAACCGGGGAGTTGCCCGGAGCGAATGATTTGGGCTGCACCGAATTCAGGGTCAACCAGAACGCCGGTGACGTGAGGACCAATGGCTTCAATCACCTCACCTTTGAAACTGACGAGGTCTTCATATGGAACTGATGATGGATCATCGGGCGCCAGTGCTCGACGAAGGTTGCCACGCTGGTCTGCGGCCACCAGGGCGAATCGGCCCTCCGAGTCAGCGATCTGGGCCAGGCGACGTTGCTTGCCAATGGATAAGGCCCGTGGTCCCGGGCGAGCAGGGGCGGTCATGATTTTCGGCTACCGTTCTTGCTAGAGGATTCAGAATCCGTCTCCGATAGGTAAGCAGGAAGGTATTCCTTCTCTGCTTCGACCATCTCATCAAACATGGCGCGAATCTCAGCCAAGGAGCACACCGCTGAGGTCAGCGGGTCGATCATCAGGGCATGAACGGCGGCTTCTCGATCTTGATTGATGATCGAGTCAGCCACTAGATCGTGGAATGAGGTGTGCACATGGTCGAGGTTGGCCAGGTGGGTTGGCAGGGAGCCGAAGGGCTGAGGATGAATGCCGTCACCGTCAATCGTGGCCCGCACTTCAACAGTGGCGCCGAGGGGTAGGTTGTCGACCAGCCGATCTGATGAACCGGTATGGCGATTCGGAACGTTGACATAGACCTCGCATGGCTCATCGTTCTCGATGGCGTCCATGATGTAAGACGCGTACTCTGCTCCACGCTCAATCTCGATTGGCTCACCGCCGGACAATCCTTGTCGAAGAATCTCATCGGCTTCAGCACGCCATGTTGGCCAATTGTTGGCGTAGAACCCGGACTCGCCTCGGTAGCCAGAGCGGGCGTACTTCTCGACCAGATCAGGACGCTTGCGGAAGAACTGTGTGTACTCCGAGGAGTGACCGCTGGTTTCGGTGGGAAAGGCCCCAAGCTGCTTCATCGTCTCAAAACGGATCAAATCCTGCTCGGCAATCTCGGGGTTCTCGGCCAACTCATGAAGACGGGGATAGACATCGACACCCTGGTGCTCCAGATCCAGGATCCACGACAAGTGATTGACACCTGCTGAACGGTAGGTGAGTTCAGAAACGGGGATGCCCAAGAACCCGGCCAGCTCTTCCACCGTGTGGGTGATCGAGTGGCATAGGCCATAGATCGGCTGATCGGTCACCCGGCTACCGGTCAGGACGGTGAGTGACATCGGGTTGGTGTAGTTGAAAATGGTGGCCCTGGGGCAGAACTTCTTGGCGTCAGCCAGAATCTCGATCCAGGCGGGAAGGGTGCGCAAGGCTTTGAAGAGGCCACCAGGTCCGATGGTGTCGCCAATGCACTGGTCGATGCCGTACTTCATGGGGATGTCATAATCGTGGCGAACGTTGGCTAATCCGTGCACCTCGATGGTGTTAATAAGGTAGTCGGTGCCAGGCATCATGTCGGCTCGCTCCGTGCTTGACTCGATCTTCCAGTCCCGGCCGGTTCGCTCGATCAGGTGCTCGCCAACCTGGTGGGCAAGCTCGAGTCGAATCGGGTCAACGTCGACCAGGGCGAAGATGCCGGTCGGTAGGCCCGGTGTCGACAAGACGTCAGTCATCAACTCGGTTGCGAATTCGGCGCTGCCTGCACCGATGATGGTCATTTTCACCATGAGTATTCGTTGTCCTTCTACATTGCCGCGGGAAGCGGTACTCGTTGTTCTATTGATACGGGCTGATGCAGGCTTACCTGATGTGGGGCTACTTGGTGCTGGCTACTTGATGCCGGTCAGCGTGATGCCTCGAACAATCCAACGCTGAGCAAGAGCAAAGAGGAACAAGACGGGCATCACGATGAGGACCGAAGCAGCCATGGTCAGTTGAACCTGGTTAGTGTTCTGGTTGGAGTACCAGGTCAATATGATGGGCAGGGTGCGCTTGTCTTGCTCGGTAAGCACGATGAGTGGCCAGAGATACGCATTCCAATTGGTCATGAATGTCAGCAATCCGAGAGTAGCCATGGCTGGTCGCAGCTGAGGAAGGACGATGGAGCGATAGATCCGAAACTCGCTGGCCCCATCCACCCGTGCCGCCGCCAACAAGTCATTGGGGATCGACTTGCAGAACTGGGTCATTAAGAAGATGCCGAAGGCATCGACGAAGGCGGGAAGGACCAGCCCCCACAGGTTGTTAAGCAGGCCCAGCTTTACCAGAATTAGATAGCCGGGGATCATGGTGACCTGGGCGGGAACCATCATGGTGGCCAGGATGTACCAGAAGAACTTCTTGCTGCCCTTGAAGTCGAACTTGGCGAAGATGTAGCCAAAAAGAGTACTGGTGAACAGGGTGGCGAACACATTGGCGAAGGCTACGAAGGCCGAGTTGCGGTAGAAGAGCCCAAGCTTCAGGTCCGGATCCTCCAGGATGGTCCGGTAGTTGTCGAAGGTGAAGTTTTCTGGCCAGAATGTTGGCGGCGACTGCCGGATCTCAGCACCGGTTTTGAAGCTGGCCAAGATGGTCCACACAAAGGGGGCGGCGGCCACGAACGAAAAAGCAATCAAGACCAGGTAACTGGGTAGTCGGAATGAGCGAAGACGAATCATCTCAGTACTCCCAATCCGAACGCAACAGTCTGGATTGCACCAGTGAGAGAACCAAGACGATCAAGAACAAGACCACCGAGACTGCGGCTGCCCAACCCATTCGCTGAAAACGGAACGCACTTTCGTAGATGTCCAGAGACAGGGCCCGAGTCTGGTCATTGGGTCCACCCCTGGTCATCACCTGGAAGAGATCGAACACTTGGAAGGCAGAGATCATGGTCAGAACCGAGGCCAACATGATCGTTGGCCTCAGAAGTGGGATGGTGACGTGACGAAAGAGGTGCCAAGGCTTGGCCCCGTCAATAAGGGCGGCTTCCTTGACCGACTGGGGCACACCCTGCAGGGCGGCAATAAAGATGATCAGGTTGTAGCCGAGGTCTTGCCATAGGTAGGCGATGAGGACGGCGAAAAGCGAAACCGGGATGCCAAGCACCGTCAGGGATGGATCACTGGTCCAGGCAATGATTGTTGTTTCGCCCAATACCTTGCTGATCAGGGCATTGAGCAGTCCTCGCTGAGGACTCAGAATAAATCCCCACATGATGGCAACACCGACGGCTGAGGTAAGGACCGGTAAGAAGAAAAGGTTGCGGAACACCGGGCGCATCCGCTGATGGACTGATTCAATGAGGGAGGCAAGGGGCAGGGTGATGGCCAGGTTGAGGGGCACCACCAGGAAGGCGAATAGGAGAGTAGTTCGCAAGCTGAGATGGAATTGGCGAACCTCTAAGGGCGCTTCCTGGGAGAAATCGGCCATCTTCTGGAAGTTCTCGACCCCGACAAAGGGGTTCTCACCGCCTAGCCCAAGGATCGGTCCGCCAGTTCGACGAGCGCTGTAGTCAAAGAAGGACAGGGCCAGGGCCCAGATAATGGGCAAGACGGAAAAGACCGCCATATAGAGCACCATGGGCGTAACCATTCCGAAGACGAACCGTCGCTCTGCCCCCTGGCGGCCGGTCAGGAACAATGAGCGCTTGGTCGGGAGCTTCGCCACTTCCTCAGACGAAGTCTCGGTATCCAACGGCTTGGTTGTTGATGACGGGGTCATCTTGGTTCCTCTCAGCGAACGGGGTAGCAGACGACGGGCACGACAGGTGAAGAGTCGGAGAGATTCAAATGGAGCGATAGGCGGGTTTGCCAGCTTCTAGAAAGACATGGCAAACCCGCACGGGGAGAGTTACAAGAAACTCAGTTCGCTACTAGCCAATGGTTTCGTTTGCTTCACGCTCCATATTGGCAAGGGCGTCAGTAATGGACTCATTGCCTTGCAACACCTGAAGGATGCGCTCATAGGTGATGTCGTACCAGATCAGATCACGGTCGGGCAGATCACCAACATATTGACCATATTCAAGCAAAGGCAGGAACGTAGCGAAGTGGGGGAAGTCGGCCACCAGGGCATCGGCATTGGCCCCACTGGCATTCGCCTTCAGAGCAGGCAAGGTGCCAGCACCAGCATTCCATTGGATGGCGTTGGCCTCATTCAAGGTCACGTATTCAACAAACGCCCAAGCAGCCTCTTGCACCTCACTGCCGTTGGAGACCGTGAGGCCCCAGCCCGAATCGGCAACGAATGTTGGGTCGTCCCCCATGCTGGGCAGGGCAGCATAGGAGGTCACCTCGGCAACCTCGGGGAAGTCGCCGGCATAGTCAGCAATGACCCAGGGCCCAACGAGGCCAGTAGCGCAGGTCTCTTCGAAGAAGCAGTCGCCAACCCAGTTATTGAGGTCGTTGTAGAGAACCGGGTCGACTAGTCCCGCATCCACCATGGCCACCATCTGTTCCAGGGCAGCCTTGCCTTCCGGGGTGTCGATGGTGAAGGCAGAACCATCTTCAGCGAGGTAGGAGCCACCTTGTTGCACGATCATGGAATAGAAGGTGTAGGGGATAGCGTCGCTGGAGGTAAACATGTAACCAGCGCGGGTCATGTCGCCTTGGCCACCGATCGACATCTTGGCTGCGTCGGCGATGAAGGCGTCCCAGTCGGCCCAGCCAGCAGCAGGATCAATTCCAGCCTCTTCAGCCATGGCTTCATTGATCAGGGTCGCGCCATACTCGATGTTGAATTCTTGGGGCATGCCATAGAGGGAATCACCGCAGGTATAGCCATCGATGGCTGCTCCGAAGAACAGCTCTTCGGCCTTGGCCTTGGTCAGAACGTCCTCTGGCACAGTGGCCAGGTTGTCAGCGTAGCTGCAGGTCCAGCTGCCAAAGACCTGGAGAACGTCAGCTTCGGTTCCGGCAGGAAGCGAGGTCTGCAGAGTCTGGATGTAGGTGTCGTAGTCGAATGTCTCGAACTCGATTGTGACACCTGGGTTTTCGCCCTCAAAGGCAGTGGCCAGGTCTTGCAGACCACTATTGAATGCGTCGTTCTGGTGGGTCCAGACTCGGATGTTTCCGCTGATGTCACCAGACGCTTCGCCGCTAGCATTGGATCCCGACTCGGAGCCGCCGCCATCTGAGGCCGAGTCAGAGCTAGATGAACTTCCGCTACAGGCGGCGGCTACCATGGCTAGTGCGAGTGTCGTCACAGCCCACATGGATCTATTGGTCTTTCGCATTGTGTCTCTCCCTAAATGGTCAGCCGACCATCGAGGCCGGACTGGTTTGCTGTTTGATCTCGTGTTCGAGATTCTCTTGATTCAGATATGTGCTCTTTGGTCGGTTGAAGTGTCGGTCAGAACGGATAGTTGGGGTGTGAACGCTCGCGTCTAGTTGTCATCATCGAGGATGACAACGGCAGAGAGATGCCGAGGCTGGTCAGGGTTGATGCCTTTGGCCACCGCGATCCGGAAACCAAGGCTCTGCAAAGGCGGAAGCATGAGCGGCAGGTGGCCAAGACCACCCGGGTCAACGTCGGCGCTGAGGTAGTCACCCTTTGGAGTCGGCCCCATGGTGACAACGAGCATGGTTGCGCCCAGAGAAGCGGCGTCATCCACTACGGCAGTGTCGGCCTCCGACGCTGAAGGGTCCAATAAGGCAACCACCAGGGTGGCCGAGTCAACCATGGAAATTGGGCCGTGACGGAAATCGAGGAGAACGTGAGAGGAGCTGTCGGTGAGCGCCATCTCATTCATCAGGAGCTGACCCTCCTGAGCTAGTCCAAATCCGAGGCGAGTCCCAAGAACAATCACCCGTTCAAACCGTTCCAACGGACCTAGCTGGTCCAGAACTGATTCGGCTCGCTCGATCGCTGCTGAGCCAGCCTCAGCAATCGTTTCAGAAGTGTGGAGCTCACCGCCACCAAGGATCGTGGCCAGCCCCTGGGCCATAGCCAGCAAGGCAGAGAATGAGCGCGTTTGAACCACACTC
>JAJRXF010000130.1 GCA_024276425.1 Actinomycetes bacterium
CCTTGTACGTCACGTACCGCGATGTCTTGGAAGACCCTCACACTGAGGCCGAACGTCTGAACGAGTTCCTCGGCGGCAGGCTCGACGTCGACGCGATGGCGGCGGTTGTCGATTCGTCTCTTTACCGGAATCGAAGCTCTTGACGATCTCCTGATCTGAGCGATTCTCTCGGAGATCTAGGTTAAGTCATTGTAGCCTGGACACTTGTACCTCATCCGAGACAATCGCTCAGCTTCGGTTGGATTGACCTTCCGGTTGAATGCCGGGCCTTGATCCTCGGCGCCCACCGCTCTTGGTCTTGGTCTTTGGTTGTAGGGTTTTCTGCTCAGCGGTGGGGGGGGGCTTCGACATCTCGACTTGCCCCTGGAGGTTCGCACCGTCTTTGATGAGGATCCGCGGCGACGTCAAATCGCCGTGGACCACACCACCAGGTTCGAGCTGGATGACGTCGTCCGCTGTCAGGTCGCCTTTGACCCTGCCTGCGACACTGATAGAGCGAGCCCGAATTGTTGCGTGTACCGATCCTGATTCCGCAACGACGACCTGGCCGGTAGATGCGATTGACCCTCTGACCTCACCTTGAATCAAGATGTCAGCGGAGCCGGCGAGACTGCCTTCGACCTGGCAGCCCTGGGCTACGGTGGTCGCCGTTGTTTTCTTCGCCGCAGGTACGGCTGGTGTTCTGGCCGGTTGGCTCGGCCGTGCATCGCTCTGCTGAGAGTCTCGTCCGAAGAGGCCCATTGCAACTCCCTCTGGCGCCCCGGGGGGGGGTTAGAATTGGAGCGGGCAACGGGACTCGAACCCGCGACATCCAGCTTGGGAAGCTGATACTCTACCAGCTGAGTTATGCCCGCTCAAACATAGCACAGCCTAACACCGATCGAGTAGACGCACAAGGAATGGAAGGGCGGGGTGCATGGGGTTGGTGCAGATCGCCGAGAGAAACGCTCAGAAAGGATGGAACAGTTTTTGCTTGTCAGCCTGGGACATGGGAGCAAAATCGGGTCGTGCTGCGCGTGGTTTCACACTCGTCGAGCTCTTGATCGTGGTGGCTATCATCGGGATCATCGCTGCTGTTGCGATTCCCAACCTACTTTCGGTCCTGCACAGGGGCCGGCAGAAGAGATCAATGTCCGACATGCATTCGATCGCTGAAGGACTGTCAATGTATGAGCAGGACCACCGATTCTTTCCGAGGTACTCGGACGCTGAAGTGGGTGACCTTGGGGAAGATCTCGTAGTCTACATCGGTGGGTATTTGAATAAGGACGGCTGGGGCGACCCCTTGCGTTACGACTAGGACGGCTCAACATACACCCTGGTGTGCTTCGGCAAAAACCACCAGGAGGATCTCCCGTATGTCAACGGAACCACCAACTTGTTTGACGCCGATATCGTCTTGTCGGAGGGCGCGTTCATCCAGTGGCCCGAAGGTCCACAGTTCTAAGGTGGCGGAGCCACAACCAAAACCGGAACAGCTAGCAGTTAGGCGTTTGCGGTTAGCCTTTAGCTCTGCAGCGAGTTCGTTGTCGAGCGGCTGGCGATGCGTCATCCTGGCGCTGATTTGCGCGAAATTGGCTGCATTTTTCAACCCTCCTCAACCTCCTTTGACAGAGTATTTTGCG
>JAJRXF010000131.1 GCA_024276425.1 Actinomycetes bacterium
CATAGGCCTTGACATACAAGGTGTGGTTGCCTGGGCTCAGACTGACCGTCGCGGTTAGCCCCGAGACATCGGCCACCACAGTATTGGTGGCCTGGTCAAACACCCGATACCCGACAACTCCGACATTGTCACTGCTGGCTAGCCAACTCAGCGCAGCGGAGCCACCATTCCCAACGAGCATGAAACCCTTGGGTGGCGTCGGCCGTTGGGTGTCAGGGTTGCCACCGCTAATGACCACGTTGGTAATGCCCGACCGGTAGGAGAGGTTGCCAGCCATATCGTAGGCCTTGACGTAGAAGGGGTAGGTCCCCGGGGCGAGGCTCGTGACCGTTCCAAAGTTCTGAGCTACATCGAGTACAACCTGACCAGTGTTGTTGTCAAAGATGTGGTATCCGGCCACTCCAACATTGTCTGTGCTGGCAAACCAGGTGAGGTCAACCGAGTCTGCACTTACCAGTTGAACCTGGGGCCGCCCGGGTGGTGTCGGCCGCTGGGTGTCGGCACCGCCGTTAACGCTCACGGTGGTGAAGCCGGACCGGTAGGACAGATTGCCCGCGGCGTCATAGGCCTTGACATAGAGTTCGTAGGTCCCCGCTATGAGCCCGGTTGCGGTGCCGCTTGTTCCTGGCACATCCAGAATAATGTTGCCAGTGATGTTGTCGAACACCCGATAGCCGGCCACTCCAACATTGTCCGTGCTCGGATTCCAACTCATGGTGATGGAATCTGGGCCAACTGAACTCACGATTGCTCGACCAGGAGTTGATGGCCGGATGGTATCGCCTCCGCCCCCGCCGGGGTCACAAAGCCGGGTCATGTTCCGCTGAGTGACCCCGGCGGCCTTGGTGATATTGCCCCCAAACCACACACAACCATCGGTCGTGCCTTGAATGGCCCACACTCCCGGACCAGTGGAGTTTATGTCGGGAACAAATGTTGCGATACGGTCCCCCGTATTGGCGCTAAAGGCCGTCACCCACGAGTTCGGGCCTGAAGCGGTTACAGGGGCATTGCTTTCACCCGGAGGCGGATTCCCCCACCAGATCACTCCGTTGGCGCTCTCCATGGTGGAGTTTTGACTGCAATGACAACCGGCATATACCCGGTCTCCGACTACCTCGAGATCCTGGTAGTCACCGCGTGCTGGTTGAGACATGTGGAACTTGCGAAGCGACAGGTCGGACTCGTTGAGGACTTGCACATAGTGTTCACTTCCACCCACAAAGACTAGACCGTTCACGGTGACCACGTCGTAGGCATATTGCCGGCTGAGGTTCTGGGTGTTGACGGCCAGGTCCTGGACCCCGGTAGCGTTCTGGCTAGTCGACTTGCGCACCGCCTTGAATCCTCCGGGAGAGGCCGCTCCATTTACTTGCGTGAAATAACCAGCGAGATAAACACGGTCAGCATTTGGGCTGGCCGCGATACCCCAGACCGAGCCACCCGTTGCGACGGGACGCCAGGAAGAGTCATGGATACCGGTCTGCCAGTTGAAGCGACCAACCCCCCATGCTTGATTAGTGCCAGCCGAACTCTTCACCTGTGTGAATCCCCCGCCAGCATAAAGATTTGCACCGACCAGGTCGAGGCTTCGTACCAGGCTGTATCCGCCAACTCGACCACTCCAGCCGTCGAGACTGCCGTCGATGGGGTCAAGAGCTACCAGGCCGCTGGTGTAAACCCCATCGACTCGATTGAAGGCACCTCCGACAAACAGACGGGAGCCGTCGGGTGCGGCCTCCAAGGCATAGACCGCGTTGTTGAGTTGGGGGGCGAATCCTGGGATGTAGACGCCGGTGGTGGCATCGAATGCGGCGAGAAAGGGTTGATTGAGGGTTGTTTGGCCGTTCGTTACCTGGGTAAACCGTCCACCTACGTAGAGACGGTTCCCGATCTGCTCCATCGCCCACACCTCAGACTTGATGGTGTCGCTTCGACTGCCGGTTGCAAGGCCCACCACCCCCCAAGTAGTTGTGGGACTCGAGGACAGTTCGGCCGACACCGGGATCGGGCTTACCACAATGAGGAATAGGCCCAACAAGAGGCCCGCCAAATAAGAAGGTGTCCGTCGCATCGTTTCTCCACCAAACATCGCCGCCACCCTCCGCGGTGGCATCGCCACAACGTAACACAATTTGTACGTCGATTGGTACGCTTGGTGAGATTTGCTCACTCTGGGTAGCAATCGTGGGCTGGCAGGTCTACATTCGCTCTGGAACCTCAATGGTAAGCAGATCCAATGCCTGGACTAATACCGCTCGGGTCAGCCTCACCAAGGCAAGCCAAGATTGTTGCCGTGCGGGGTCGTTCTCGCGCATGATATGGCACGAGTCATAGAAGTGGTTGAAGGCGTTGGCCAGCTCATAGGAATACTCCGCAATCACGTTTGGGGACAGGGTTTCGATTGCGCGATCCACGATCTCTGGCCAAGCGGCTATCTCCAGAACCAAAGCCCGCTCTTTGGCATCACTGGGGGCAAGGAAGTCGCCGGCGACAATGTCTTTGGTCGCTGCCTTGTCAATAATCGATTGGGCCCGAACGGCTACATACTGGAGATAAGGCCCAGTTTTACCCTGCAACTGCGTGAACCGTTCAATGTCAAAGCTGTAGTTGGTGGTTCGGTGATTGGAAAGCTCTCCATACTTCAGAGCTGCCATCCCGACCATGCGCACAACGTCCTCTCGCTCGCTAGCACCAAGTTCAAGAGCCAGTTGGTTTTCATCCAATCTGCTTCTGGCTAAATCCACGGTCACGTCCAACAACTCCGACAGCCGAGGCAAGTCTCCGTCTCGAGTCTTAAACGGCTTGCCATCTGGGCCGTTGACCGTCCCATTGCCAGCATGGGTCAGGGTGACGTTGTCGCCCGCGATACCTCCGAGTCTGGCCGCCCGAAACAACTGTTGGAAATGGAGCGACTGGCGAAGGTCGACGACGTAGATAATGTCCTCCGCCTCAAAGACATCAACCCGCTCTTGGATAGTGGCCAGGTCAGTGGTGGCATAGGTGCTTCCACCGCGAGAGTTGCGCAACATCAGCGGTGGGAGCTCCTTTTTGTCTTCATCGGTGGTGACATGAATGACAATGGCGCCATCACTTTGGACCGCAACACCACGATCAAGTAGGAGTTCAACCAGCGGCGCAAGCCGCTCGCCGGTCGAGGCCTCGCCTAACCAAAGCTCGAAATGAACGCCAAGCCGCTGATAGATAACCTTTAGCGACTCAATCGTGACCGCCCGAAAGTGCTCCCACAGGGCCACATAGCCAGGACGACCAGCCTGAAGTTCGACGGTGGCTTGTTGGGCCTTCGCTTGGAAGGATGGCTCGGTCTTGGACCGAGCCGAAGCTAGGGGATAGAGCCGCTGCAGATCCTCAACCGTCACCGGAGACACCTCGGGGTAGGGGCCTGCAAAAGCCTCATCAAAATACGGTAAATCGGGATCGGCGTCCTCCAATATCGCCAACAGTTGCCCCATTGGCAACCCAAAGTCTCCCAGATGAACATCACCTCGGGCATCGTGACCAACCACCAGATGCATTCGCTTAATGCTCTCCCCAATCACATGGGGACGAAGGTGCCCAACGTGAAGATCCTTGGCCACGTTGGGTCCGCCATAGTCCACAATAATCGACCGCGGCGGCTGCGCGCGGTGCAGGCCGAGTAGGTCGTCGGCTGCCGTCTTCGTCATCCACTGGGCAAGGACTTCATCGGTAACATGAAGGTTGAGGAATCCAGGTCCGGCGACCTCAACTCCAACCATTCGAGCATCGGTGCTGACAATTCTTGCCACGTCGGAGGCGATGTCTCTTGGCGGGCGGCCAAGGGTCTTGGCCGCGGCCATGGCACCATTACATTGGAATTGGGCCAGGTCTGGTCGTTGTGACACGCTGACCTCGCCGAGGCGCCGCTCCGCACCGACTTCGGAGAAGGCATCGCCGACAAGGACACTTAGCTCACGCAGCAACGACATGCGGGCCAACACTAGCCGCGTCTGTTCGAAAGTAGGGTGACCGCTTCTCCCCAAGCCCAGCGGGAATCTGGTGGCCCAGGCCAGTAACTATCCGGGCTCGCTCGTCCTGCCGGGAACCCAGCCAAGGGTCTCATCAACGTCGCGAGCCGAAAAATGTTGGCGACTGAGCGCAGCCGAATAGACCCGGTCGATTCGAAAGAGCCGACGATCGTTGCGAAGCTGGCACCACGCGATCAGGAACCAGTTACTTCCTCCGCGGTAGAACCCAGCTGCCTCAACCGCCCGAGAACTCCGCCTGCCCTGGGCATCCAGATAGCCAATCTTCACCACTCGCTCCTGTCGGACTGCTTCCTCCAGAACTCCCAGGACCCGATGCTCGATCGTTGATGCGTTCCTGCTGGGGATCCCGAACTTGGCCCACAAACTTATTGGGGTACAACCAATATCGAACAAACCCTGGATCACCTGCTTGCCTGCGGGGCAGTCCAACTCGAAAAAATCCACGACGTCGGCGGGCAAATACGGATGGCAAGCGTTCGCATTCCCGAAGGCTACATGTTTGGTCTTATCGAGAATCCAAACCGGGCCACCTAGTACTGCGCTACTGCTCTATCTACTGCATTGATTCATCTACTGCATTGACTCATCTACTGCATTGACTCATCGAGTGCTTGGCGAATCTCCGAGACCAGTCTGGCCACGGCTTCGATGGGTTCGCCATCAATGAGTTTACGCATCAGGGCTGAGGCGATAATGACCCCATCGGCTGTCTCGGTGGCTCGTACCGCGTGCTCAGGGGTCGAAATCCCGAAACCGATGATCGCTGGCATATCGCTAACGGCTTTGATTCGCTGGCTCAAGACCTGAGCCGCACGGTCAACCTTGGACCGCTCTCCCGTTGTCCCCATGGTGCTCACGGTGTAGAGGAAGCCCCGGGTTTGCTGGGCCAACATACTGAGGCGCTCATCGGTCGTGACCGGGGCCGCCAATAGGATGTTAGCCAGACCATGATCGGAGGCTGCCTGGGTCCAGTCGGAAGCCATTTCAGGTGGCAGGTCGGGCAGGATGGTACCAGAACCACCAGCTTCCGCCAGGTCCGCAGCGAACCGTTGGTGCCCGTAGCGAAAGACTAGGTTGTAGTAGGTCATGGCGATGAGCGGCACACCGAACGTGCGGCCACGAAGATCGCTCAGGATACCCTGGGGCGTTGTTCCTCGCTCAAGCGACAAGACGCCAGCCTGTTCGATCGTCGGCCCATCCATGGCCGGATCCGAGAATGGGATGCCGATCTCAATGGCGTCGGCGCCGGCATCAGCCAACGCGTCGACCAGATCTAGCCAGTCGGGAACGATTCCGGCGGTCACATAAGGAAGAAGAAGTTTTCTTCCAGCGTCTCGCTTGGCCCGCAACTCTGCTTCCAGATCACGCCGGACCCAGGAACTGTCGCGGTGCTCTTCCGGGCCGTGCTTGTCCAGACCGTGCAGCTTCTTGGGGTGAGACATCTCCGAACCTTCCGTTTCGATCATGAGCCCAGCAAGTCCTGCACTTGACGCACATCCTTATCGCCGCGCCCCGAGAGATTGACAATCACCGTTTGTCCCGCCAGATCAGCGGCGTTATCCACCACCCAGGCAATAGCGTGGGCCGATTCAAGCGCCGGGATAATGCCTTCCTTTCGACTGAGCAACTGGAAAGCCTCAATGACCATGCCATCGGTAACTGGCTGATATTCGGCCCGGTCCGTTTCGGCCAAATGGGAATGTTCGGGACCTACTCCCGGATAATCGAGGCCAGCCGAGATCGACTCAGCCTCCAGAACCTGCCCGGCCTCGTCTTGCATGAAGTAGGCCTTCATCCCATGGACAACTGCCGGGACTCCCCGACCCACTGCCGCCCCACCGGCTGGCTCGACCCCAACCAGGCGAACCTCCGGGTAGTCAACAAAGCCAGAAAACAGGCCAGCCGCATTGGATCCACCACCGACACAAGCCACAGCAACGTCGGGCATCCCTCCCAATAAGGTGAGGCACTGGGCATTGGCCTCCTCCCCCAGGATCTCTTGAAACGTGCGGACCATCCAAGGAAAGGGATGAGGCCCCATCACCGACCCAAGGCAGTAGTGGGAGTCTTCCAACTCTGACACCCAGGCTCGCATTGCCTCATTAACCGCATCCTTGAGGGTGCGACTACCCGAGAGCACCGGGATCACGGTCGCCCCCAGCAGCTCCATTCGAAAGACATTGAGAGCCTGGCGTTTGGTGTCTACCTCCCCCATGTATACGGTGCAGCCCATGTCGAACAGGGCGGCCGCTGTCGCAGTCGCTACTCCATGTTGCCCGGCGCCCGTCTCGGCAATGAGATGGGTCTTCCCCATTCGCTTGGCCAGAAGAGCCTGGCCGATGACATTGTTGATTTTGTGACTTCCGGTGTGGTTCAGATCTTCCCGCTTCAACAACAGCCGTAGGCCAAGGTCTCGACCCAGGTTGACACACTCGGTCAGTGGTGACGGCCGACCGGCATAGTCGGTGAGAAGACGAAAGTGGTTGTCCCTGAACCCTTGGTCCGCCCAGGCATCCCGAAATGCGGTCTCAATCTCTTGACAGGCTCGCACGAGGGGCTCTCCCACATAGCGACCTCCATAGTGACCGAAGAAACCGCCCTCACTCGGATCTCCCATTCCAGCCATCTTGCCTCCTTTCCTGGTGTTTGGCTCTTTCACGGCGCCTAGCTCTTTGGGGTGTCATTGCTGCCTACTGTCGGGCCTAAAACGACCATATCTGCTGTTCTTCTAGAATACTAGAATTTGGCCGAATGTTCTTTGCACCGGGGCGTTCGCCTAACCGGGGTGTTCGTTACGTCCTGAGCGACCCACAAACGGGTCGCAATCGCGACAACGCACCTCCCATACCAGCGTTGAGTGCGGGTAAACCTCAGGTGTTGGGACTTTGGTCCCTGCTTTGTACTGGGTGGTCCCCATACGATTCGCTTAGATCGTTTGGATCCAAACGATCTACCTTTCGACCTCGTTGTTTCGAACAGCAGCCCCAACCCAACACCCAAAGGTGAAACCATGCCAGCCCGTACCGGTGAACAGTTCCTGGAGCGTCTCGCTGCAGATGATCGCAAACTCTGGTTCAACGGAGAACTGGTCAATGACGTCACGACCCATCCCCAATTTATCGGGGCTGCACGCGCGATGGCTGATCTCTATGACGCCCAACTAGCCGACCCAGAGCTTCACCTCATGCCCTCCCCAACCGACGGCGAGCCAGTCCATATCACGCACATCATCCCCAAAACCAAGAATGACCTGCGCCGGCGCCAGGCCGCCATTCGAGCCTGGGCCGAGATGTCAGCCGGAACACGGGGCCGAACCCCCGACTATCTCAATGTCACCATCGCCTGCTTCGCTGGCAGGGCTGATGTCTTAGCCAAGCATGGCCAAGAGGCGGGGGCTGAAAATATCGTGGCCTACCACGCCCATGTCCGCGATGAGGATCTCTCAACGACCCACGTGTTGGTGAACCCGCAGGTTGACCGGTCGGTCACCGAGGACAAGCAGGCGGGTGGAGATGTCGCCATGAAGAAGGTGGCCACAACGGACTCCGGACTCGTGGTCAATGGCGCCAAGATGCTGGCGACCTTAGCCCCCTACAGCGACGAACTCATTGTTTACCCCGGCTATCTCCTGCCAGACGGAGCAGACGACTATGCCGTCAGCTTTGCCATCCCCATGGACACCCCAGGTTTGTCCTTCA
This sequence comes from Actinomycetes bacterium, assembly GCA_024276425.1. Taxonomy (GTDB): domain Bacteria; phylum Actinomycetota; class Acidimicrobiia; order Acidimicrobiales; family SZUA-35; genus JAJRQY01. The sequence continues at coordinate 7,727 of JAJRXF010000131.1, forward strand.
TCTGCCGAGACTCTTATGCTCGACTTCGCAGTCCACATGACTATCCCCTGAGCAGCCAGTTTGATGAGCAAGATGCCGTGGCCATCTTCGACAATGTCGAAATTCCCTGGGACCGGGTATTCGTCGACGGGGATGTCACCGCGTACAACGCCATGCAGATCGAGGCCAACTGGCGAGCCCACATCATCCACCAAGCAATGACGAGGGCCTGGACCAAACTCGACTTCGCCTTCGGGTTGGCCCACATGATCTCCGAAACGACTGGAGTCAATACCTTCGGGCACGTCCAGGAGAAGTTGGGGGAGATGTGGCACTACGCCGAAATGACCCGATCCGGACTGATGGCGGCGGTTGAGGGTGCCGAGCCAGACGACGGCGGAATCATCACCCCAGACGAACGATCCTTCGTTGCCCTTCGGGGGCTCATGCCAAAGTGGACACCCCGAGTCTCCGAACTCATCCAACTTATTGGTGGCGGAGGATTTATGGCCACACCTTCGTCCAATGACATGCAGGGACCGATGCGTGACTTTATTGACAAGTACTACCAGGCCAAGGGTGCAACAGCCGCCGAACGCATCAAGTTGTTCCGTCTCGCGTGGGACTTTGTCGGCTCGGAGTTGGCGGGCCGAAACGAACTATACGAACGATTCTATCTCGGCGACTCATTCCGCATGACTTCTCTGGCCTACGAACTCGCCCCCAAGGAAAAACACGAGCAACTGGTCGGGCGCTTCCTGTCCAAGATGGAGGCATAGCAATGGGTGAGATTGTTGGGGCAGGAATCGTCTCTCACGTACCAACCTTGGTGCTCCCCCACCAAGACCGACTTGCGCTCAATGACGGCAAGGAACTGAGTATCGTTACCGGTCTTGAGCGGCTTCGCACCGAGGCATTCGACCGGCTCAAACCAGACACGGTCGTAGTATTCGACACCCACTGGTTCACCCTTATCTACCACGCTATGGATGCTCGGTCACGCCGTCAGGGGTTCTTCACCTCCGATGAGATACCAACCAATCCGAACATGGCCAGCAAGGCTTACGACTTTGCTGGTGATCCCGAACTGTGTGAGACCGTGGCCGCTCTGGCCGCAGCTCGCGAAGATACCTGGGTTGAGGCCATCACCAACGAGCACCTGCCCGTTCACTACGGGACCATAAATCTCCTTGGCTTTCTGCAGAACCAGGAGGCATGGGTCCCCGTGTCGATCTGTGCCAGCGCTCAGGCCGAGGATTTCTTGCTGTTTGGTCAGCTCCTCCGGGAGGCCATAGACACCCTAGACCGTCGAGTGGTCCTACTCGGAGCTGGCAGCCTCAGTCACAAGTTCTGGCCGCTCAGGGAAGTCCGAAAGCATGAATCTTCGGACCCAGCCAATATTGTGACACCGCAAGCCCGAGAGGCAGACGAATGGACCATTGAACAATGGCAGACCGGGAACCACGCCGCAGTACTTGAACGTTTGCCCGAACTCATGACCTTCTCTCCGGAGGGGATGCTAGGCCACTACCTGATGCTGTTGGGGGCTCTCGGTGGCGCAGCGTGTCGGGCCAAGGGAACAATGTACTCCGAGTACGAGTCCTCAGCCGGAACTGGACAAGTTCACATGTGGTTTGAACGGCCGGAGGCCGGCTGGTAGCCGGCCTCCGAACCACTTCACCGGAAGCCGCTCATCAAAGTGGCCTAGATGCCATCAGGACCCAGGGATCCTCATCAGCAGCAATTGACCAGACTCACGTTTTATCGTCACTCCCTCGATACTCGTCGTGTCCTCATCAACATAGGTCGAGTGACCCTGCACATTGACGAGCCAGGTTCCCCCGCCAAACCACTCCGAGGCATCAACGATTCCGGTAGATTCCCCGGCAGGGTCAACCACAGCAGCTACGGTACGCCAGGAGTCCTGGCTGTACTTGTACTGCCAGATCTGAGCATCCGATGCATCTTCTTGCACCATCAAGCTCTTCTTGGAGGTATCCAGATTGTCTGGACTACGGAACGGGACGTAGACGTCTGTACCCACCGCGTCACCGTCGGCCAGGATGGTCATTGAGTCGACAATCGTCGGATCATCTTCGTTCATAACCAACTGGATAACTCGTCCGTTGTCAGCCATTCCCTCGGCTCCATCTGGCCGTGCCATACGGCCTGTTTCTGGGTCCGGGTTAACTCGTGAGGCTCCGGTGTCGGCCACATAGACAATACGAGGATTTGACTGGTTGAAGGCAACGTCTTCTAAGCGAACGTGCTGGTAGACGTTATTCTCATTTGACCAGTCCTCCAGCGCATCCTGATCGCCGACAGCAATTTCTCGCGGCACGGGAATGAACTCACCCTGGAAGGAATCATCAACGCCGAGGTCTAAATAGTCATTGGCCCCGTTGAAGGGATCCGATGGATCCGCCAGAGGCTTACCGTTCACCCCGGTCACTCGGAAGGCATACAAGCTACCGGCATCGTCAAAGATGGCCTCTTGGTCGTCCGCCATATACATATACAACTGGCTGGTCCCGGCGCGGAAGGTGTCATCGGTCGTCATCAACGCCAACTGATCCCATCCACCGGGGATAAGGAGGGTGTTCTCATGATTGAGTCGACCCATGCCCGGAATCCTGGTCGACTCGCCCGTTTCGGTGTCAAGGGCGACGGCGTAGCCGTGCTGGTCGCCATCCTCACCAACATAGTCCGTTTCCTCACCAGTGAAGAAAACATATGAATCCATCCCCTGGGAGGGGGTGGCCATGCTGGCGGAACAGAAGCGGAGAAACTCTTCCTCCGGACTGAGGGCTACCGATGCGTCAAAAACCCGGGCCTTCTGACGCCCCCATGTTCCAATGGTCAGCTTCGAAATGGAGGCTGCGGTAAAATCTCGCTTGCCCCGAAACGGGATGGTCGAGTTCTCGTGAGCCACGTATACGTCGATAAGACCTTTACGCCGACCGGGTCGGATTCCGATTCCGTCCGGAATGCCCTCGAAGGTAAAATCACCAATGGTGTCACCGGTTGAGATGATCGGCTTAACCCACGCATCTCGTGACAATGCGGGATCGATGGTTAAGAACGGGGCTTCTGAGGTTCGAAACCGGGTACTTCCACTGCTCGTCGCCTCAACGGGAACGGTAACTGCTGCGACCAGCGCCATCGCCATAAGCCCCACCTTTAGCGAGATCGCTCTGCCCTGTCTGCCCTGTCTACCCTGTTTACTCTGTCTGCCTCTTGCCATTGGTCCACCTTCCTTGGCCTTTTTCGTTATTCGGTTTTCACTATCGCGGGATCGACTTAGGTAAGTAATCCCAGGTTCGACACTAGCGGTGCGCTACCCATCACGCTTGGGGATCGAAAACTCCCTCCTCACCAGGGGAACAGGTACAACCACCTAGGCGTAGATGGTTCGAAGTACCGTCATTGCTTCGGCCAAGATCTGGGGGTCAGACAGTCTTTCGATTCTCTTTGCCGCTGATCCTGCGTGAAAACAGAAAACAGTGGGTCGGCCGGTGACCTCGGTGAGGTCAAACCACTGGGCCCAACTGCCCCGCCTTTCAGAGATATAGCCGAAGGAGGCACTCGCCCCCCAAAATCGTTCTGGAAACTCGAGCACAACCTTGTCAAGAACCCCCATTCCCAGACGTTTGATGGCACCCAATTTTTCCGGGGGAAGCGGGGGAACGAACTCGATCTGTTCAGTCTTTAGTACGCCCAACGGGACCGTGAGCAGGACAAAATCGGCGGTGACCGATTCGCCACTCAACTCTTGAGATTCAGCCGTCGGCGTCGTCCATACTTTGAGCTCAGGGCCACCCCAATCAACACCATCCACCCTCGTTGACAGCCTGATGTACAGTCCTTCAGCCATTGTTTGGACCAAATCCAAGTAGCCGTTCGGAAGCAGGACATCCGGACCGGGAAACTCTGTGCCCTCATGTGGTGCCTGGGGCGACAGTTCCGCCAGGTCTGCCGCATACTCGTGCTCGAAGAAGGCAACTGAAGCAAACTCGATGGCCGCCGCCTTTGTTGGGTCTCGGTTCTTGGTCCGTTCTGCCAATGCGTCGACCAGGGAGACACCGCGGTGTCTCGCCCCCTGAACGGCTCGATAGGCGTCGGTCCACATGTCCCAATCATTCCGAGTGCCATCAGCGTTATAGACCACAACAGAGTCATAGTCGGTGACGACTCGCGGGGCATCGATCAACTCGGCGATCTCCGTCATTGGGTTGCCCCGAACTCCATGGATCCACGAGGCCCCAAGATCAACGGCATAACCGAGGCTGGTATCGGTCCGGATACGACCGCCAATCCGATCTCTGGCCTCGACAACTTGCACCCTGAGTCCGTCATCACTGAGTTGACGAGCTGCGGCGATGCCGGCGACTCCTGCCCCAATCACAACGACTTGTGCATCCGGCCTGGCCACAACCCCAATGGCTGCGGCCGCCTCTCGGCCAGACAGGACAGCTCCATGCACCGTCGAGGGATAGCTCGATGAGGTTGCTTCCCCAGCAAAAAAGATGCGCGCCTTGAGGGGCGCCGCCAACAACTCTCTGTCATCGAGCTTGGTCTCAAGCCCAAGAAACGAATAGCTTCCTAGCGAGTACTCGTCCCTTAGCCAGCATGTGACGAGCACGTTCGTGGGCTCTGGAATCGATGAGTTTGAGCGCCCGGCCAATTCCCCTACAGAACATCCGGTCATCATCCCGCCCATTCCGAAACCCATCAGCCGAACAAACTGTCGCCGATGGAGTTGTTGAGGTCGGATTCTCGGTGGCAGCACGAACCCGAACGATACGTCCCTGCCTCGATTCGGTCCAACGCCGCGAGGACAAGTCCTTCACCCCAACGAAAGAGGCAGAGCCCCACACATCACAGGCAAGAAACCTTAGAAAGTGCTACCGTCCACGAGAGCCAGGAGCGGACCACACGAAGGGAAGGACTCAGGGCACAACTCAGAAGCGTACGTGGCCGACGCAAGGTCGCTCGCGAGTTTCTCGCCTATGCCTATGGATGAATGGCTCATGGTTGAAACGAGACAGGATAACAGGATGCCATCATGAGATTGGCGGCTTTGTCGAACGAGATCGCGTCGTCCCTGGGGGTCGCCATCACCCTGGCCGAACCCATCCGTGGTGGAGATTCGGCCGCTACGTACCGATGCGATCTCGCTGACGGTCGGATCGTCGTTGCCAAGACTCACGACAATCCACCGCCCCACTTCTTCTCAACCGAAGCGACTAGCCTTCGGTGGCTTAGCGAAGCCGGTGCCCGGGTGCCCGAGGTTCTCGCAGTCAGCGACGAAACGCCAGCCCACATCGTACTCGCTTGGATCCAACCGGGGCGAAGCACGAGGGAAGGTGACGCCGCATTTGGCCGGTCACTGGCTCAACTCCACCGGCGACCCTTTGGGTGTTTTGGTCGCCCCGATGGCCGGCCGACCGGTAGTCACGCCCTCCCCAATAAACCAGTAGATAGTTGGATTGAGCACTATGGAGGCAACCGCCTACTGCCTCTAGCCAAACATGGTCGAGATCTGGGTGCGCTCTCATCACAAAGTTCTGAAGACTTGGAAAAAGTCGCGAACTCCTTGAACCTCCTTGGCGGGCCGGTTGAGCCCCCGTCGCTGTTGCACGGAGATCTATGGGCCGGAAATCGCATTGTCGATACCGCCGGACAGAGTTGGATGATTGATCCGGCCGCGGTTGGCGGCCATCGGGAGTTTGACCTGGCCATGATGAAACTTTTTGGCGGTTACGGTCCCGACTGCTTTCAGTCCTATGGAGAGGAGTTCCCCCTAGCTGACGGCTGGAACGAGCGGGTCATCCTTCATCAACTGGCCCCACTGGCCGTTCATGCGATCAAGTTCGGAGGACACTATGTCGGTGCTCTCGATGATGCACTCGACACGCTGCTCGGTCGCTCCGCCTAACAATCGGCAATCAGCAATCAAAACCCCGAACAATGCCACACCCTCCGAACCCCCTCACTCACCGGGCTTATCGTGGGCCACGGAATGCAGTATTCCGTTTCCAACATCATAGACAAAGCCCCGAATCCGGTCCTTGTACAGGACAAACGGGGTGAGATGGAGCCGATTGATCGACTGACGAACGTCATCGAAGGGATCGGCGAAAGCTTCAAGGGCCCACCACGGCTTCATTCCGACCTCAGCCTCAACCTCAGCTCGAAATGAGTCCTCGCTTACCGACTGGAGGCCACAATCAGTGTGATGAAGGAGAATTATCTCGCTGGTCCCCATAGACCGCTGCGACAGGCAGAGCGAGCGGATGACATCATCAGTCACCACACCACCGGCATTGCGAATAACGTGAGCTTCGCCGTTGCCCAAACCCAACAGCCGAAATATGTCCATACGGGAGTCCATGCAGGCCACGATGGCCAAATGACGAGTCGGAGAAACCCCTAGTTCGGCATCCGGGAACTGTTCGGCGAAGCGACGGTTGTTCTCCACTAACTGCTCGGCATGTGCCGCGCTCGATGCTCCTGGTGATGAATCCCCGTTGGAAGTTTCCATCGTGACAGTCTGACTGACCATCTGGTGAGATCCACCGTTCTGGATCAAATCTGGTTCAACCTATGATCGGGACCATGACTCAACCAGTTTCATCAGCCATTCCAGATGAGGGCTTTTATACAATGGAGCAACGCTCTCTCCAAGACGAGTTCGGCACCCGCCCCCTCGCCGATGCTTTCTCCTCTGTCATCGTTTCCGACATTCTTTCTCCCGAACACGAGTCCTTTGTTGGGAGTCGGGACTTCTTTTTCCTCGCGAGCGTCACCGCTGAGGGAGAGCCGACTGTTTCCTACAAGGGAGGGGACGTTGGCTTCGTAAAAGTCGAGAGTCCAAGCACCCTTCTGTTCCCGAGTTATGACGGAAACGGTATGTTCTTGTCTCTGGGTAACATCGAGGCCACCGCCAAGGTCGGCATGCTCTTTATCGACTTCGAGACTCCAAATAGGGTGCGGGTGCAGGGATCTGCTGCGGTCCTGCGAGACTCGACCCATCTCCAGCGTTTCCCTGGGGCCGAGTTGGTGGTTCGAGTTGAGATCGAGGCCGTGTTCGTGAATTGCGGTCGCTACATCCACAAACATTCAAGGATCGAAAGTTCCCCATCCGTGCCCGATTCCGCGGGCCACCAACCCCTGGCAGCTTGGAAACGTGTTGACCTGTTGCAGGACTTCTTACCAACCGCTGACCAAGGAAGGGCCGAGGCAGAGGGCGGCACAATATCTGCTGAGGAGTACGCGGAATACCTCCGGAACGGACAGGTCTGACCCATCCTGATCCTCTACATGGCTGCCACCGTGGTGGTTGTTGTTTCTGGCACAGTCGAGGTGGTCTCCATAGGGGAACCATCCTCGTTTGTCGGGGGAGGAAGATTGGGGTCAAGGGTCGTAGGAGACGCCGTGGTCGGGGCAGTTGTCGGGGGTGGTGCGGTTGTTGGAGCCGTAGTCGACGGCTCGGGACGGGTCACTCGCGATGTCGTGGTTGCTGGAACCGTCGTCGTAAGCACTACTTCGGCTTCATCGATCTCGCGCCATTCACCGTCGGAATGCAGAAATAGTTGCTGGCCAGTCTCACAATCCACTGGTCCATACAACAAGTCATTGGACGTTCCGCGATCTGGCTGGAAGGTAAAGCAAGGCAAAGTCAAAGGGGCCGTTGCGCTGGTGCTGATGGCAGCTGCGGCCGAGTAGACGGGCGTCCCGCACGCTTCATAGGTTAGATCATCAATCTCGCGTTCGAGTGCGACTATCTGATCGAGCAGTTCGGCGTTGTCGCTCTTGGACTCCGCAGAGTCAAGCTCGGCCAGAATGGACAGGTATTTGGTGGAAGGGAGTTTGACCAATGGTGCCCCTGAAATCCAGACGGTCATCAAGTCCGCTGGATCCTCGTTATCCAATACGCCTCCGGCTTCGATCACCTTGTCAACCAGGGAGTCACAGCCAGCAGACAACCTCGCATCATTCTCCTCAGCGAAGAGGAGTTCATCGGCTGCCGCGTCGTTGGTGCTTGCACTCGTACAGGCTGAGGCGACCATGACAACGCCGAGGAACAAGGCGGTGTATTTCGATTGTGATGCTCGACCCATCGTCTCCTATCGACTCCGGCAAGCCACTCTTGAACAGGTCCACAAAACAGGGTGGCCAATCTCCTTTCGTTGACTCAACACTTGCAAAGTTGGGTCGATGGTAAGGAGTGAGCGACATCCCGACGCGCGGTGCGTCTGAGCTTGAGGCGACCAGATGGACAAAACGACCCGGCGTTGCCTGGCTCATTCGGGTGCTCGTTCTCTTAGCTCCGATAGCGGGTTCGATTCTTCTCGTCCGTTCCGTCTCCGCCATCCTCTACCGGCCACCCGGCTGGACCGGATTCCTTGTCTGGGTGATACAGGCCGCAGTGATCGGCGCGGCCGTTTCACTCGTTATCGATCGAGCCGCCCGGCGGGTTCTACCGC
>JAJRXF010000132.1 GCA_024276425.1 Actinomycetes bacterium
AAGTCGGTCAGTGATCGCAAAAGCCCCAACACAAGCGCAGACGATGGTCCTGATACGCAGGTAGGGGTCGACCCTGATGAGGACGGGACCTCCATCGTCGGCACCGCGCAGCGGGCCCCGGACCCGGTGGTGGCCGACTTGCTCGCGTTGCCTAGCGATCCCAGACGAAGCATCTTTGATGAGGTTCCCGACGCGACGATTGAACTTGGTGCCGACCCGGAGCCGACTCGGGAGTATGTGTTGCCGCCGGGCCTACCGCCAGCTTCGCCTCCGGTAAAACCGCAATAGGTTCGGTCCCGGTCTAGTCGTCGAGATCGGAAAGCCCGGAAAGGTCGTCTGGGACATCCAGAATCGTCCCTCCAGGTAGATCGGGGTCGAGGCCAATTCTGGCTAGCCACAGACCTGGAGCATCAACTTCTGCTGCCGTTGGCAGATCGAGTTCGTCGGCCCAGAGTCGGCTAAGTGCCGCCTCGCCTTTTCGTTCAAGAATTCCGGCGATGAAGCTGTCACCACGTTCCAAGGTGCTCTTGGTAATCTCGATTCCTAAGAGTTGTTCCATGAATCGGTCGGCGGGAGCGGTATCGATCCTACGTTCGCGCAGCTTGGCCCGAATGATGGTGTGGTCCGTGACAAGGTTCTGGCAGATTGTGGTCACGGTGTGGTCGACGTAGCCCAGGATCGTGGCGACGAGGGCGTTGAGCCTGGGAACGATCAGGTCTTGTGCTGGCGATCGCATCATGGACAGAACCACTTCAGGGTCATTCATCGACTCGCTCAGGCCCGTGAGTTGGCTGAGGTCAGAGACATCGCCAATCTGATCTTCGATTTTCTGGGGATCCGGTCGGAAACCCGCGGCGAAGTCCACCAGCAGGCTGTCGAGTTGACGTCCAACGTGAGCGGTGGAGAGCACGGCATGAGTGGTGAGCTCATGAACCAGCACCCAGAGCCGCAGTTCGTTGACCTCAACCTCCCATAGGGCGGCGGCGTCATCGATGGCGCTGGGAATGACAAATACGTCATTGCCAGATCTTGGGATGGGTAGGTCGTATTGACCAAGGGCGCTTTGGCCGAGATGCCCGATCATCGAGCCGGCGCTGGCGGCGACCATCATTGGGCCCATGGTCTGGAAAAGATTCCCGAGCATCATTGCCATTGGGTCATCGGCGGCTTCGCTTTGGATCAGGCCAAGGTTGGCCTGGCTTATGGCCTCGCCAAATCGTTCGAAGAAGGGCCGAAAGGAAGCCAAAGTTGCCTTGGTCCATTCGGTTCGGGAGACGGCCCGCACTCGCGCGGAGGTATTGAGGTTAAGACCATCAATTTGCCGGACGTGGAGTTCGGCCACACGCGAGAGGTCCTCGACCGCCATCCTGGCCAAGGGATCAAGATTGGGATCGGAGTCTCCTTCGGAGGCGACGCTGTTTGCGATCTGGGCCGCCGAGGTCCAGGGGTCTGTTTGGCCCATCGCTCCGGACAAGCTGGCGAAAAGTTGGTTGAGGTCGGCAAACGGAAACTCGTCGTCACCGAGTGGATTGGAACCGCTCATTAGGGCATCGTAGGTCGATGGAATCCATTGTGGTAACCGGGTCCTCCGGCGCGATAGGCCGGCGAGTGGTCCGACAACTGGCCGCAGACCCTGATATTCACCGGATCGTGGCCCTTGATCGCACCCAACCAAGTGTGGTTCCGGCCAAGGCAGAAACTCACAAAACTGACATCCTTTCGGACGATTTGGCATCACTTTTTGCTGGGGCGAACTCTATTGTTCATCTGGCGGCGGTTAGTGGGAGCTTGAACGATGCGGAATGGGCACAGACCATTTCGCGCAAGGTATTCCGGGCGGCAGCCCAAGCCCGGGTCGCCCATGTTGTGATTCTCTCCTCCGGTCTTGTCTATGGCGCGTCAGCTGACAACCCGGTACCAATTCTTGAAACGCAAGAACCCAAGCCGCATCATCTGTTGGAGTATGCGGTGGCGAAATATCAACTGGAACAGGACGCTCGAGCGTGGCTTGAGGGAGATGGGGCGATGGGTCAAACGGGACAGTCGGGTGACCCCAACCGAATGTTGTCCATACTGAGACCAACCACAGCCCTATCGGAAAGTGGCGCAAGCTGGGTGGCCAAAGCCCTGCGGTCGGCGACCTCTGTCCGCCCCGAACAGGTCGATCCTCCGGTCCAGTTCTTGCATCACGATGATCTTGCGAGTGCCGTTAGTTTCGTTACGAAAGGCCAGCTCGATGGCGTATTCAACGTCGCTCCCGATGGCTGGATTGGGGCTGAGACCTTTCGAGAGTTGGCAGGCGAACCTGGGGTTCGCCTGCCGGCGACGGTGGCCAAACGGGTGGTGGCGACGGCTCGCCGCTATGGAGTTGGGTCGATACCTGCGGGGATTGAACCCTACGTTCAGTTCCCCTGGGTCATCGCCAATGACAAACTACGTGATGCTGGTTGGATTCCGGCTTTCTCCAACGAGGAGGCCTTTGTGTTGGGGACGCCAGCCCCCCCTTGGTCGATGAGCGCCAAGCGTCGTCAAGAGGTTGCTCTTGGTGCGGCGTCGGCGGGTTTGGCTGGGGTGACAGCCGCTGGTTTAGCTCTGGCCAAGCGGCTGATGCGCTAGTGGTCTGAGGTCTCTTTCGTTCCAAGTTCAATATCGATGGTTACTGTCTCGACGGACTGATTCTCCTCATTGGTACGGAGCAGTCTGAGAGACAAGATGTCGCCGGAATCCAGCAGCCGAAGAGTGTGCAAAAGCTCGGCCCAGTCATCCAGTGGTTGTTCATTGATGGAGATGATTATGTCACCGTTTCGAAGCCCGGCTCGGGCCGATGGTCCGCTGGGGTCAATATTGAAGAGCAGGAAACCCTCGTCCACCGTTTGACCAGAAACTCCCAGCCATGCTCCGCCTCGCCAACCTTCCTCGATCAGTGACCAGCCGATCTCTAGGGCCGTATCGAGCGGGAGAGCCGATGCCAACTTGTCGTTCGAGTTGAGGATGATGCCAAGAGCTAGGCCATCCTCGTCGATCAGTGCGGCTCCGGCTGAGACGCCCTCCTTGCGGCAGGTCGTGAGAACGGCTCCGAGGATCTCGTAGCCGTTCTTGGTTGTTGTTCGCCCACCGGTGGCGACCACCTCACCAACGCTGCCACTGCGGGCGCTAACCGAACGAGTGTTGTCAGCACTGGTCGCTCCGATCTCACCATCGAGGATGGCAACGACTTGACCAGCGTCTGCGACCGGTCCACCAACCGCGGTGACCACCGGAGTCAGAGGAGCCCCCGGCCCAGACTGTTGCAGTACGGCGACATCAGTCTGGGGGTCGCTGGCTACCAGCGAGAGGCCAATCCAGCGTCCGTCAGTGAGGGCGAAGACCTGTTCGAACCCGCCAAGTGACGAGGCACTGGTCAGAATCAGACCGTCGATGACAATGCCGTTCGCCACTGGCATCTGGTTGGGAGAGGCGAACAGTTGGAGCACGCCCTGGGCTGAGCGGTCCAGGTTGACCCGTGATACAGCATCAACGGGTCGAGTAGTGGGGGCTTGGCTTGTTGAGGCGATGACATCGCTGAAAGTGGCGACTGTTCGTGGGTGGCTAACTCCGGCCGGGTTTGGCAGAGTGGTGGCAGTGTCAATCCCCGGTGCTTGTTGTCCAGCCCTGGTCGTTGAGTGAAGGCCCTGGGTTGTGTCCTCAGTGGACCGAATGTCGACATCAACGCGGCTGCCTCCAAAGAAGGCAGCCGCCGTTCCGAGACCCACACCAATGATGAGGGTGGCCGCGATTGTTGCGGACCATACTCGCCTACCTGGCTGGGTTGGCGATGTAGATGCTGGCTGCTGCAGTGGTGACGGACCGGTGGTGTTGGCTTGGCCCGCGGCCAATTGTTCTGCGGCCAGTTCCGACGGATGACGCCAACTCCGGAGCGACGGGTCCGGTGGCGGTCCGAAGGAAGAGGGAATGTCGTCTTCCGGATCCACGCATGGTGACAGTACATCGACTATAGGCAGGAACACCCGCGGCTCGCTGAATTCAGCGATAGCGGCCTACGATGGGCCTGTGGTGACACCTCCCTCAGGGGATACCTGGACCGGTCTAATGGCGAACGAACTCCCGCTTGAGGCGGTGAGTCGTTGGGCCGTGCTGCCGAGTTGTGGAGCTGTTGTTGTCTTTAGTGGAACTGCTCGCGACCATTCACAGGGGCGAGATGGAGTCGACCTTCTCGAATATGAAGCCTATGAAGAGCAGGTGGGTCCACGGTTGGAATCTCTTGCCCAAGCCATGCGTAGGAAGTGGCCCGAGATCGGTCGGCTGGCCATGATCCACCGGGTTGGTGTTGTCCCGGTGAGCGAGTCAGCAGTTGTGGTCGTGGTCTCTTCGCCCCATCGGGGCGCTGCGTTTGAGGCCGCTAGTTACGGGATCGACACGCTGAAGAAGACAATCCCCATCTGGAAGAAGGAACGTTGGGCCGACGGGGAGAGTTGGGGACTTGAGCCCCAACACATTGCCGATATTGGGCAGGGCGGGGCTGTTGGGCAGGGCGGGGCTGTTGGTTCATGAGTCGTGACCTTGCTATAGATCTGGGCACGGCCAACATTTTGGTTTACGCGCGTGGCGAAGGAATCGTTCTGAACGAGCCGTCGGTCATCGCCCTCAATTCTCGTTCTGGTGATGTCCTGGCCATCGGGCATGAAGCATGGAAAATGATTGGGCGGACACCCGCTCATATTGTGGCGGTCAGGCCGCTGCGACAGGGGGCGATCACCGATTTCGATATCACCGAGCGCATGATTCGAAAGGTCCTACATCAGGTTGGCGTTAGTCGCTTCAATCGGCCCCGGACAATTATCTGTGTTCCCTCGGCCATTACTGCGGTTGAACAACGCGCGGTTCGAGAAGCAGCAAGACGGGCTGGCTCTGCCGAGGCGTATCTGATTGAGCAGCCGCGGGCGGCGGCCATTGGTGCTGGACTTCCGATTGATCAGCCTGTTGGCAATATGGTGGTTGATATTGGTGGCGGTACCACAGAGACTGCGCTTATCTCCTTGGGTGGAGTTGTTGCCCTTGAAGCGGTTCGTGTTGGTGGCTTCGATATTGACTCCGCCATCCAGACGGCCGTTCGTCGCACCCATGGCATCGCCGTTGGGGAACAGACCGCTGAGCAGATCAAGTTGGCGATCGGCTCGGCCTGGCCGACCGAAGAGGAATGGGTCGCAGACGTTCGGGGCCGTGAACTGATGAGCGGCCTTCCCCGAACAGTGACGTTGACCGCTAGCGAGGTTCGCGAAGCGATTGATGAGCCCCTGTCGGCCATGGTCGACTCGGTGGTCTCGTGCTTAGGTTCGGCCCCTCCCGAGTTGGCTCAGGATCTCATCGTCCATGGCATACATCTGGTTGGTGGTGGTGGCATGCTAACTGGAATGGACATTCGGCTGAGCGAAGCAACCAAGGTCGATGTCAAGCTGGTTGATCAGCCATTGGAGTCGGTAGTCCTTGGGGCAGGTCAGTGCATCGAGTCCTTTGACGAGGTGCGCGACTTCTTCATGACCAACCGTGGTCGCCACTGAGCTTCTGGTTTTGGGCTGATCTCTATCCCAGTTGATCTCTATCCCAGTTGATCTCTATCCCAGTTGATCTTCTGCGGCTTGTCGAACTTGCCAGTCTCGGTCCTCTAAAGCTTGACGGAGTGCAGCCTCGACTCTTGGCCCATCGAAGGGCGAAAGAGCGATGATGGCCCTTCTGCGGACCGTGGCCTTGTCGTGGAGTGCATCCAGAATGACCGAACAACTCGAATGCAACGCACCCAGACTGGCAATGGCCTGTTCTCGACAGAGGGGATCTGGGTGATGCAGAGCCATGGTCTCAAGGTGGGAGATGATAGAGGTGTGCAAAGGTGGGCCCGGGGCCGAACCAATCTCCCCTAGAGCGAAAGCTGCCATCTCGGCAACTTCGCGTTCATCGTTCAGAGCCTGATCGAGCGCTGAGGTGATCGATTGCTCCGCTTGTCGCTCCTCCTTGGTGGGTTCGCCCTCGGTATGGTCGAAGTCCATCCGCGAGGCCAATTCGGCGGCCCGGCGGCGAACCGCGGGCTTCGGATCGGCCAGGCCTCGCAAAATCTGCTCGAATGTTAAGCATCCTGCACGGTGAAAACTACCCAACGCCGCCGACCGCAGTATTGGGTCGACATCGGCCCAGGCCCGCTCTATTACAGGCAAGTCGCGGGTGTATCCGGCCTCAATCACTCTTCGTAGTACTTGGAGGTTTTCCATGAAGGGGTGGTGCTTAGCCGCACAATCTGGAATGCTGGTTCCACGGTCGTGAACGATCGCCTACTTTTTGGGTCGCCCGCAGGCCCAAACAGTCGACTTAAGGAGCAATCTCTTGTCCCACATTGTGAAGTATCGCAGTCCCGATGGCAAGACGGACTATCACCACACCGACGACATTCACGACGCCGTTAGTTTCGTTGAACAATTAAGAAATGACCAAGGTGTCGATGGAGCCCAGATTTATCGTCTCGAAGAGGTCACCTTCGAGTATCGGCCCTACTACCGAGTGGAACTCAAGGCGAGCGAGCCAGCATTGGCCGCTCCCGTGCCCAAGCCGGCGGTAGCTGCACCGGCAACTGCTGCTCCTGCGGCGGCTGCACCGGCACCTGCTGCTCCTGCGGCGGCAGCACCGAAGCCAGAGCCGGTCCCAACAAAGGACGCCAAGCTTGCCGAAGAAGTCGATCTGGTCTCGGTTCCCGACACTCCGACTCCAGCGGCACCAGCCGAGACGTCTGACCCCTCAAGCGTTGGTGCTCGCCGCGGTCTGTTTGGTCGCTAGGGCCTGACGCTGGCCCCAACTGTCAGAATCTACAATTCATTCCCGCTGAAGAGGCCGTCGGTTCAGCCGACGGCCTGTTCTAGCACTACGAACATCATCAAGGCGGTCGCTCCAACCACTGCAGCGATCGCGACCCCTACAATGACTACCAGTGAACCTAGACTGACCAGTGAGGTAATCCGGCGCCAAAGCGGGGTCCTCCCTCGCCTTATCTTTAGGGTTGCCGCGTCGCTTGATGTCGCCGGGCTGTTCATTGGCTAACTACCTTCTTATGGAACATGCTTGGGTGTTGGTCGGTTCAGTCCGATAGAGGAACTTGATGTCTGATTCACAACAGGAACAAGACTACGACCCAAATAGCGTAGCTGGCACCCACGCTGAGGGGAGCCTGTCGGCGCAGACCGTTACTGGTGTTGTGGACGGTGTCATGGTTGATGCGGCTACTATCCGGCGACGGAACCGCTGGTTCGGGGCAGGATCTTTGGCTTTTCTCCTGTTGGTTGTGGGGGGCGTCGGAGCCTTCATAAAGACCGACACGGTTGCGCTCATGCCTGGCTCTGCTCGCGACACGGAGCCCTTGATCAATGTTGAGGGAACCGAGTCTTTTCCCAGTGAGGGTGAACTGTTGTTTACGACTGTTCGCCTCCGTCAGAACCCCAATATTTGGGAGTACCTGTGGTTGTCCGTAGACAGTGACGTTGAGATTGTTCCCATCGAGTCAATTCTAGGTGATCGGACTTCGGAGGAGAATCGGGCTGTCAATCTACGAGCCATGTCCGATTCGAAGTCTGTGGCCACGGCCGTAGCCCTAGAACAATTGGGATATGACGCCATCCAACCAGACGGTGTTTTTGTGGCCCAGGTGGTTGAGGACACCGCAGCAGACGGAGTGATCGATCCGGGAGACATCATCCGGGAGATCGATGGCGTAGCACTTTCCATGTCGCTGGAACTTGTCGACATCCTGGCCGGGTACAGCCCCGGCGATGAGATCGAACTCACAATTGAGGCAACGGATGGGGAAGTCGAATCCCGGAGGCTAGTACTAGGCGCCAAGGAGGAAGATGCCGCAGCGGCCTTCCTTGGGGTGGCTCCCCAAACGCTAGTAAATTTCACCGACCTGGATCTCGGGTTTGATGTAGAGATCGAAAGCGGAAACGTCGGAGGTCCCTCGGCTGGTCTGGCCTTTACGCTGGCGATTCTTGACGAGTTGACGCCAGGCGAACTCACCGGCGGCAATCGGGTGGCGATCACGGGAACGATGTCGGTGGATGGAGCTGTTGGTCCTGTCGGAGGGGTCCCCCAAAAGGCGGCCGCTGTTCGGGATCTTGGGATCAAATACTTCATTGTGCCCCGCTCGTTGGGCGAGGAGACCATTGCCGAACTTCGGGCGATTGTTGACGGCAAGGTTGAGATTATTCCCGTAGACGACCTCGACGAGGCGCTGGAAGTTCTTGGTCGCTTTGGTGGGGATGTTTCGGCGATCTCGGAGTTTGCCAGCTCGGCTCAGGTTGCGGAATAGCCGTTTTCGCTCCGTTGGGGTTTTGATTTGTTGGCCAACCAAGTGGTCGTGCCAGGCGTCGAGTTTTGGAATCTCGGTGGACTATTAGCCGTCTTCAGGGTCAAAGGTTCTACCATCGCAGCATGCCCGTGCAGAATAACCCCTTGGATCCTGACTGGATCGCGTCGCAAGAGTTTGACACTTCCTTTCGTGGTTTCGATCAGGGCCAGGTCCGCAAGTATCTGCGGGAGCTAGCGCTGTCGTTGAGGACAGAACTCCAAGAGCGCCAGTCAAAGAGTGCGTCCGCCGCGGCTCAGTCAAAGGAAATAGCCGACTACGAGGACCGGTTGACCACGCTGTCGGCAGAGGCCGCCATACTTCGAGGAAAGCTCGATGAGGCAAACCAGAAGGTTGAGCAGTTGGAGGCCGCTCCGGCCAAGATTGTGCCAACGGAGCTCGATCCGGGTCAACTGAACCAGTTGCTGGGGGAGGAGACCGTTCGGGTTCTTGATTCCGCCCGCTCCGCCGCGGCGGACATTCGGGCCAAGGCCGAGAAGGAGGCAGCTCAACGCTCCGCCGAACTGGACAAGGTGCAGCGGGAGACAACTTCGAAGCTGGCAGAGGTCCGCAAACTGACCGATGAGGAGACTGCGGCTCAGCGAGCAGCGGCGGAGGCTGATTCTCGGGAAGTGCTAGAGCGAGCACAGGAAAAGGCAAAGAAACTGGTTTCGGAGGCAGAGGCGACAGCCAAGAAGCTAATGGCTGATGCTGAGGCTGAGGCCACGAAGAAGAAGGATGAGGCTGCAACCTCCGCCCAGACGACGAGAGCAGCGGCGGCCGACGTAGCCGCCGCGGTGAAGTTGCGGGGCGAAGACGTGGCCAAGAAGACTCGTTTGGCGGCCGAAGCGAACGCGGAAAAGATTCACAAAGAAGCTGAGCAGATAAAGAGTGATGCGGAAGCCGAAGGGGCTCGGCTTCGGGCCGAGGTGGCGGCTGACGTCGACACTGCCCGTGATGCTGCCCGCGAGGAAGCTCGCCTGATGTTGACCGAGGCCCAGGCTCTTCGAGAGAAGGTTTTGGAGGACCTGGTTCGACGTCGGCGCATCGCTCGCCAACAAATTGATCAGGCAAAAGCTGCTCGGGATCGTTTGGCTAAAGCGTTGTTGGTGGCTGGCCAACAGATTGCTGTGGCGGCGACTGAGTTGGATATATCCGTTCCTGAAGCTAAGAGAGCCATGGAGCAAGTCGGCCAGCGTCCTGGTGCTACCGACGAGGCGGAGCAGATGGAGAACTTGGCCCATGACCTGGATCAGGCCCGGACAAGCGGAACTACCCTCTCGGCCGAGGTGGTGGCGGGAGCCTCGGTCCAGTTGGAATCTACCCCCTCCATGAAGACGGAGACTGAATCAGCTCAAGCAGACAAAGACGGCTCGAAGGGGGCGAAGCAGAAGGGTGAAGCATCCGTCAGCGATTTCGCGGGAGACGGTCGTCAGGTCGCCTCATCCAAGGGCCGCCGGGGAGCGAAGAACAAGAGTGGCTCTCGCTCGTCTGAATTGGACAACGAGGATTTGGTCGTTGACCTTGTGGATGAAGGGGTCGAGGCTGTCCCCAGTGATGCGTTGCACAACATTTTCGATCGAATTCGGGCCGAGCATGACGAAGAGCGGCGGGGTGCTCAGAAGAAAGAAGAGCGGCGGGGTGCTCAGAAGAAGGTTGGTGAGCCAGCCGTGGTCAACAAACCCAAAGCCGACGAGGCAACGAGGGTCACCGAGCCAAAGAGGGTCACCGAGCCAGCACAAGGGAAGGTTGAGTCGGAGTCGAAAGAGCCGAAACCGAGTTCGGTCGGCTCAACCAAGCCCAGCGGGGACGACAAGAACACGTCGGGTGGCGAGTCCGAATTGGAGATTCTTCCGGCTTTCGCCGATCGAGACATCGCGCTGACCCGGTACGGACCAGATCTGCGACGCAAGCTCAAGCGGGCTCTGGCTGATGATCAAAGCGACGTTCTTGATCGCCTCCGCCGGGCCAAGAAGCCAGCCAGCAATGATCTACCCAACACGGAGGAACAACTGGCTGGCTTTCGCAAATCAACTGAACCGGGCTTACTGGCCATGGCCAATGCCGGGGCCGAAAGTCTCGGGGGCAAGAAGGTCAGGCTCGCGGAAATTGCCGAAATGGCTGCCGCTTTGGCCAAGGCCTTGCATACTCCCTTGCGGGCCAAGGTTGAGCGAACGGTTGCTGCGGGGGGCAATGCCGACGAAGTCCTTGAGCCGGTTCGAGCGCACTACCGTGATGCCCGTTCATCTTCGCTTCCAGGTCTACTGGAGGACGCTATGGCTGAAGCCTTTGCTCTTGGTTTGTACGGCGCGATAAAGGATAAGGCGAAACTTGTTTGGGTGGTTGATCCTCGGGCCACAACAAGTCCGGACTGCTTTGACAACACACTGGAAGAGTCAGTGGTGAAGCCGGGCCTGTTTCCGACGGGTCACCAACGCCCGCTTGGCGGACCTGGCTGCCGCTGCCTAGTGCTTCCGGCGGATTCTGGAGAATAAGGCCGCCCGGCAGATACTGGTCCTCTACCGGATTGATCTTGTATTTAATCGGTCCTGCACAGAGTGCCCGGCCAGAGGGAGATAGCCTAAGCGTCCTCATGGCAACCGAACGAATGTCCCCGCCGCCATCACGCCTGCGGTCCATGCTTCTTGTTGGACTGGGGGTATCTTTTGTTGTCTTCCTGAGTGCTAGTGGGGTAGCAAAGCTTTATACCGACTGGTGGTGGTTTGACAGCTTGGGCCAAGTAAGCGTGTGGACCAAGATCTTAGGAACCAGGATTACGTTGGCTGCAGTCTTCAGCCTTCTCTTCTTCGTACTGGTCTGGGTAAACCTTTATCTGGCCGATCGCGTAGCCCCACCGTTCCGGGCTCTCACTCCAGAAGAAGACCTGATCGAGCGGTATCATTCGTTGGTTGGGGACCGTGCCGGGTGGCTGCGTATTGGAGTGGCAGGAGCATTCGCTCTCATCGTCGGACTGAACACCTCCCAACAGTGGGAGACCTGGCTGCTGTTTCGTAACGGCAGCGATTTTGGTGTGGTCGATCCACTATTCGGAAAGGACGCCGGCTTTTACGTTTTCCGTTTGCCGTTCTGGACCTTCTTGGTCGGCTGGGTCTTCGCTGCCCTTATCTTTGCGCTGCTGCTGTCGATCGTTGCTCACTATCTCAACGGTGGAATCCGGGCCTCGGCCACTCGTAACCGGGTGTCGAGCGCGGTCAAACTGCACCTTTCAATTTTGTTGGCTCTCTTGGCGGTAACCCGGGCAGTGGCCTACTACTTGGATCGATTTCAGTTGGTAAATGCCCAGCGAGGTCGCTACGACGGAGCCCTGGCTACCGACGTGCAGGTCCAGCTACCAGCTCTCAATTTGTTGGCCATCATCTCGTTGTTTGGTGCGGTCTTGTTTGTGGCCAATATTCGACGCAAGGGTTGGGGACTACCAATGGTCGCCCTCGGGGTGTGGTTGGTCAGTCATGTCGTTGTTGGCAACATGTTGCCTGGTTTGTACCAGCGTTTCCGTGTTGAGGTTGAAGAGTCGACTCGTGAACGTAGCTTCATTGTCGACAACATTTCCGCCACTCGTTATGCGTACGGGTTGGATGGAGACAAGTTGAGAAGCGAGACCTTTGACTACTCAGTCGGGCTGACTCCGGAGGTGGTCGCTGCAAACCAAAGCATCCTTGACGATGTCACGATTCTCGACCAGGAGTTGGCCGATTCGGCCTTCAAAAGAATTGAGGGCGATTTGCAGGCCTTCGACTTCGCCGAGGTGCTGGACGTCGACCGCTATGAAATCAACGGAGAAATCGAGCCGGTCGTTCTCGGTGTTCGAGAGTTAGATCTCTCAAGTTTTGATCGCTGGGAGGCCCGTCACATTGCCATGACTCATGGTTATGGAGTAGCCGTGGCGGCAGCCGCTGATGTCACCGATGGTCTACCAAAGTTCTTGGTGTCGGGGGTTGGCACCGATCAGCGTCTGGGTGATGGCTTTGAAGGCCAATTGGTCCAGCCGCAGATCTACTACTCCGAGGGACTCGACGGCTATGCCATCGTTGGGGCCACCCGAGACGAGGTGGACTACCCGCGTGTGCCCGAAGTGACCTTCCGGTATGACGGCACTGGCGGGGTCAAGATAAACTCCGTGTTCCGCAAGGCAATGTTTGCCCTTCGCTTCCAGCAGTATCAGCCGATGATTTCACCGTTTCTCGGGGAAGAGACCAAGGTGATCTACAACCGGGACATCAACCTGCGGGTTCGTGAGTTGGCCCCGTTTCTATCTTTCGACAACGACCCATATCCAGTTTTGGCCGATGGCAAGATTTTCTGGGTCATTGATGCCTACACCACGACAAGCCGCTTCCCATATTCTCAGCAGGTTCAGACCGATTCCTTTGTCAACAACGCAGACTTGCGAGGTGGGTTCAACTATGTGCGCAACTCGGTTAAGGCGGTTGTAGATGCCTACAACGGGGATGTCTCTTTCTACGTGATCGATGAGTCTGATCCCTTGATCACGGCCTATCAGAAGGCTTTTCCTGGCTTGTTCACGCCCGTCAGTGAGGCTCCGAGCGAGATTGCGAGTCATTTCCGCTATCCGACCGACTTGTTCAAGGTGCAGTCCGACATGTGGGGCCAGTATCAAGTCGACGATCCAATCCAGTTCCTGGAGGGTGCCCTGGCCTGGCAGGTTGCTCGAGCCACGGATAAGGATGCCAGCATCAAAGGCAGCGATGTAACTGCGGCGCCCCGTTCCGCGGTGACTCGGCCAATGGAGCCTCAGTATCGAACGACCAAGTTGCCCGGATCAGACCAGACGGAGTTTGTGTTGCAGCGGGCCTTCGAACCCCGAAGTGAACGGTCTGAGAATGCCCGGCCAGAGCTGCGTTCGGTCTTGGTGGCCAGGTCTGATGGTGAGAACTACGGGGAGTTGGTTCAGTACCTACTACCGGTGGGTCAGGTGTTGGCACCTGAGTTGGTCGATTCAGCCATCCGGAGTGATGGTGAGATTTCGGGCTATATCACGCCCTTGGACCTGAGTGGGTCCAGTGTGTTGTTCGGCGAGATGCAGCTGGTGATGATTGGCGACACCGTGCTGTACGTGAGGCCGCTGTACGTGAAGGCTGACGCCAAGACCGCACCACCGAAACTGGATCAAGTGATTGTTTATAACGGTAGTGAGGTCGCGATGGAACCGACCCTGGATGCGGCGGTCGCCCGGCTGGTCGGCTCTGCTCCTCAGCCTGACCCGGGAGCAAACAGCGGTGCGACCACGGGTGGATCTGAGGGCGGCGGAACCAATCCGGTTCCTTCCACCGTGGACCTGGACGGAGTGTCGGTTGCCGAGTTGGTTGGGTTGGCTGATGCTTGGCTGCGCGAAGCCGACAAGGCCGAAGCTGCAGGCGAAATAGAAACAGCTGCTGAACTTCGGGCGCGAGCGAGGCAAGCACTAGACAAACTGGGTGAAGTTCTTGGTGTGGAACCGTCTGCACCGAAACAAGACTCGGGGGATGCCTGATGTTTGGATCGAATCGAAATCCCTCTGGCGTGCCTGCCCCGGAGGACTGCCTTCCCGGGCGTGAGGCGGAAGTCGTCGTGCCGGACAGGCATTTTGTCAATGGGAAGCCGCTGGTTGGTCCCTTCGCTGAGAACCTTGACAGCTTGGTTGTTGGCATGGGTTGCTTCTGGGGAGCCGAACGGTTCTTCTGGCAGATGGACGGAGTGTTCACCACTGCAGTTGGCTATGCCGGCGGGACGACCCCAAATCCGACTTATCAGGAAACCTGCACTGGAATGACTGGCCACACCGAGGCGGTGCTGGTGGTGTTCGATCCAGACAAGCTCAGTTTGGATGACCTGTTGAAGGTGTTCTGGGAGAACCACGATCCGACCCAGTACATGGGTCAGGGCAACGACCGCGGCAGCCAATACCGGTCGGCCATCTACACCAACTCCGATGAGCAGCTTGCCGCAGCAACGGCCAGCGCTCAGTTCTATCAGGCGAAACTGACCGAGGGTGGGTTTGGCCAGATCACCACCGAGATCGTCCCGCTCAGGACTTTCTTCTATGCCGAGGACTATCACCAGCAGTATCTGGCCAAGAACCCTGGCGGCTACTGCAATCACGGATTCTGTCAGGTCGCCTACAGCTAGCTCAGGCTCCCGCAGCTCGGTCGGGCATGAGGTTGACTTCAGATGCTCGGGCTGTGTCGAGCAGTCGCGGGCCATTTGAAGGTGGGTCAGAGGCTGTAAGTTTGCGGTCTAGGTCGTTTGTGGAATCGTTTGGTGGGATGTGGACCAGGGACTGGACGAATGGTTCACCCCGGCCGGAGTTGTACCAGCCTTGGGGTGGCGAGACCGTCGTGTCAGGGGGTGGGCGTCCAAGAAGACGACCAGACTTGGTCTTGAAGGTTAGGTCGCCAAGGTCAAGGCTTTCTGGGTTGCCGCTGATGCTAAAGGCGTGTCTGTGATGCTCTCGATGGTGGCGGCGGCACAAACAGACCAAGTTGTTGGTATCGGTGGCGCCGCCTCTGACCCAGTGCAGGATGTGGTGCACGTCCAGCCAGCGGGTGGCCCCGCAGCCTGGGAAGCGGCAACCATTATCTCGTTGTAAAACGATTCGCCTCAGGGTATTGGGAATCGCTTTCTGAGCCCGCCCAATCGAAACCGGACGGCCAAAGGAGTTGAGCACGACTTGAACGGAGGCATCACAAGCCAAGAGTTCGGCCGCTTGAGTGGGGAGGATGGGGCCGAGGTGGAGGCTGGGCCGAAGCCCGTTGGACCAGGCTGCGAGCTCGGATTGTTCGAGGTGGATCATCACCCGGTTGCTAATTGTCCTGGTGACGGAAGGGTCGGCCTGGGTGCCAGCTCGGATCAGGTTGAGGAATGAGTCAAGTCCGGTGACGTCGAAGCTCCCGGTTTCGGCTTGAAGACGCCCTCGGGCCTGGTTAAGGGCAGAATCGAGTTCGGCGCCGGCGTCGGGTCCGCAGCGGAGCCAGATTTGGTAGGTGCCATCGTCACCCCAGCCGGAATAGAACGAGTCTCGGTTGGTTTGATTGGTCGAGGTGGGCCCAGCCTCGGCGTTGTTGGCTTGGTCGGCTTCTGTGCCGCACGGGTCGGCGGGATCTGCTTGGGTGTTGTCGATCTGGGAAGGCTGATGGGGAGTATCGAGACAGGCGGCTTCGGCTTGTTGGGCAGCAACGAATTCAGCACCAGAAAGAAGTTCGGAGCAGCCGGAGCCTTCGTTGGGATCGAAGAGGTAACGGCGCAGTATTCGTGAGAGTTGTGGGATGGTGGCGTTGATGGCCAACTCGGTAATGGTTTGGTCATATCCGGTAGGGCAGTGCCGAGCGATGAGATGCATCTGGTCGATACTGAGTTGACCCTTGGCGAAGGAAGCGAAGGCGTGGGGGAGTTGGTGGATTCGCTCGGCTACAGCGATGATTTTGTTGGCGTGAGAGCGAGCAATTCCGAATTGCCATGACAACCAGTGGGCTTCGCTGTTGATGCCGGAACCGAACCATTCACCAGAGGTCAAGACATCGGCGACCATGCAGACTGCTTGGTGGTCGGCCATGTTGCGGGCCCCGGCAAGTTCGGCGATGCGTGAGGGTGGGGCGAGCAATTCGTCCGGGTTTAAGTCTTTGAATGTCCGCTCGGGTCGCTGGGGTAGGACGGGGGTGGCAGGGGATGGATCGAGAGGAGACAATGGACTGATCACTTCGATAGTCGCGTTTGTTCCTCCGACGTGAGTTGGTGGGAATGAGGGAGCGAACTCGAACATGTCTAGGAAACTACTTGGTAGGTGTGACAGTCGGATAGAGATAGCTATGAGATACGCCTGTTCGCTAGAACTGGGCCCACATCAGGGTCCGTTTGAAGGTGAATAGGTAGGGCGATTGGTCACCGAGTAGATCGATCAATCGGTGGTTGTACTCGTCGAGAAACTGTTGCCAGTGGTCGTTGGAGTTGACTGACGTTTCGAAGATGGTCAGGGCCGCTCCCTTGACCCACTCGGTGACAGCGGTGACGTGCTCTAGTTGGTGGGCGAAGACCCGCAGCGACACGTGCTGTCGGGTCGCGCCAAGGTCGTAGAGAAGTTGGGCGTAGGCCTCTGGAGTGAGGGCCGAGGTGGAGGGTGGTGCGGGAGGGCTGCATTGGAGAAGATGAGGTCGGCCGGCTCCGTGGCGGTGAAGTTGTCGAGTTCTCCGTGCTCGAATCGGATGGCATGGTCAATTTGCCGGGGAGAGCCGGGTTGGGTGGTGGCCAAGGTGGCGGTGGCAAACGTCGCGGCGGCTTCGAGCATCGCTGGGCTGTTGTCGATGCCGATGGTGAGGCCGGCGCGCAGGGTAGTGGACAGGTCGGAGGTGAGTTGGCCCGGTCCGCAGCCAAGGTCATAGATGGTGCCGCCGGGGACGGGGGCGCAGAGGGCGACCAGTTCGTCAAAGGGTTGTCGACGTTCAGCAGCGAACTTGTTGTACTGGCTGGGTTTCCAGGCGTCGGTTGTGGTTGGTTCGTCCTGTTGGTTGGCCATGGGCCGAGTCTGCATTGATGAGGACGCGAGCGCGAGCCTTGCCTCTGACGCTACGTTCAGTCGGCGTGCGGGGGCGAAGTAGCTGAAGTTGAATGAATCCTCTAGTAGCAAGGTCGAGTCGGTTTATCGCAAGTCCAGTGCGGGACACCTCGCCCTTTGGGGTCAGGCGGAAACCGTTGATCATGTGGGTAACGGGTATGGGCCGATCGGGGTGATGTTGCCCACGTCACACCTGGTGGACATCACCAGGTGCTGAGTTAGACTTGAGCTTCCACTCAACGCGGGGTGGAGCAGTCAGGTAGCTCGTCGGGCTCATAACCCGAAGGTCGCAGGTTCAAATCCTGCCCCCGCCACCAAACCAAAGGCCTGGAAACAGTACGTTTCCGGGCCTTTTGCGTTGTCTGAAGGGGTGTCCAAAACTGTGGCCATGTCACACAGATGTTGTGCTGTCCCGGGTCATTGTTTGTGCTGTGCCGGGTCATGCTTGACAGTGCAGCTCCGGTAGGTGCCCGACAGTTTTGGGACGGGTTCCGGTTCCTGGGTTACACGAGCCCCGGTAGGTGGGCGACAGTGGTTCCGGTTCCTTGGTGACATCTGGTTGATGGGCTGTGCTTCAGGTCAACGTTTTCGTTGGTTTGGAGGGTCTGTCGATGTTGGTGGAGTTGGGTTTAGTGGAACAGCGGTTGAAGGCGGTGCATGAGGTCCTGGACGGGGCGCCGGTCATTGATGTGGCGGACCGGTTCGGGGTGACCCGTCAGACCGTGCATGTGTGGTTGAAGAACTATTCGACGGGCGGCATGGCTGGTCTGGTCGACAAGACATCGAAGCCTGAGTCATGTCCCCATCAGATGCCGGCGGCGATGGAAGCCCGGATTGTGGAGTTGCGTCGTGCTCATGAGCGATGGGGTCCCCAACGCATCTTGGATCAGCTCGCGCTCGACGGCGTTGAGGAGGTTCCTGGGAGGTCGTCGGTGTATCGGTGTTTGGTGCGGCACAAGTTGATCGACCCGAAGGCTCGGAAGCGTCGTAAGTCTGATTACAAGCGTTGGGAGCGTTCGCGGCCGATGGAGTTGTGGCAGATGGACATCGTTGGCGGGGTGATGCTCGCTGATGGGTGGAAGGCTTCGATCTTGTCGGGGATCGATGACCACTCGAGGTTCATCGTGTCGGCCCATGTAATGCGCCGTGCGACAGCGCGGCCGGTGTGTGATGGCCTGGCCAAAGCAATGCGTGCCTATGGGGTGCCCGAGGAGGTGCTCACTGACAACGGCAAGGTGTTCACGTCTCGGTTTGGGCCAGGCAATGGTGACGTGTTGTTCGACCGGATCTTGGCCCAGAACGGGGTCAAGCACCGTTTGACGGCACCGTATTCGCCGACCACGACCGGCAAGGTCGAACGGTGGCACAAGACGCTGCGCCAAGAGTTCCTGACCGGCAAGACCTTCGCTGACATCGAGGCGGCTCAGGCAGCGGTTGATGTGTGGGTGCGCACCTACAACGAGGACCGTCCCCATCAAGGTATTGGTGGCAGCGTGCCGTGGGAGCGGTTCCGGCTCTCCCAAACCGACCAGCCGCTCCTGCAGATCGTCGAGGCTGCCGAACGGTCCGAAGTTCTCGACAGGGAACCAGGTCAGGTTCCGCTGACACGGTTGGTGTCGGCGAACGGGACGATCGGGTTCGGAGCTCAGCGATACTTGGTTGCCAGATGGCTCTCGGGTGAGACCGTCGAGGTCCTCTCAACTGAGGGTCTCGTCGAGATCGTGTTCCGCGGCCAGGTCATCGCCACCCACGCCCGCAAACACGACCCGGGCAAAGCCCCCAAGCTCACCAGATCAGCTCCAGGTCGTCGGGCACGGGCAGCCACAGTCGGCAAGCCGGTGACCCGGCTCGTCGATTCTCGCGGTGGTGTTTCGTTCGCCGGGACCGCGTATCAAGCCGGGCATCCCTATCGAGGACAGACCGTCCAGGTCGCGATCGTCGGCGGCAACGTTCAACTCGCCATCGACGGCAAAGTCATCAAGACCCACCCGATCCGCCACGACCTCATCAAAGAACACGGCGCCTTCGCCAACCCCGGCGGCCGACCACCAAAGAAGCGCACGGCCTGATAGCTCGACTACAGGTCGATGTGCTCGCGGTCCCCCAGGAGCGCGGCGAGGTTCGCGTTTAGGTCCGCCCACTCGGGAGTTTCTTTGAAGTAGACGTAGCCGGGCGCGAGTTTGGCGATCTCAGCGTCGCCCAGATCGGAGAGCTCAGCCGAAGACTCCAACGCCAGCAGCTTCTTGCGGTACGCCAGCAGTCGAGGCGTTGTCAGATCGGCCAACTCCTCACTCGACAGTGGCTTCACCCGCGCCTGATTCATCGCACCATCGTGACAGAACAAACCCGCACCACGGTGTCGGGGACCTACCGGACACGAACTGTCGGGCGGGTACCGGGACTTGACACCCCTTGATGGACTCCTACGGTGGTGGTTATGGCCATCGACCAAGCCAGGTCCATGCCGCAACTCCGCGTCGACGGCCGAAAGAGAAGCGCCACCAGCGTCGCCTGGGAGTTGGAGAACGGACCGATCCCCGACGGTCAAAGAGTGCGATCATGTCCCGAGGAGTCTCGGTGTGTACGTGTTGAGCACC
>JAJRXF010000008.1 GCA_024276425.1 Actinomycetes bacterium
AGGAACTTGCTCTACGTCGACAGAAAATGAACCCTCGTTTGAGCTTGGAATGGCTCCAGTATCTGGTGACGGTGGGGGCTAGCGAGTCAGAGGAAGGATGGCGTTGGAAACTTGATCCCAGTATGCGCTTTGGTGGTTTCGGTCCGATCAGGCCCGAGTGGTCCTTGGCTCGGATGCCAGGGATTGGCGTACCGATGTTGGCGGCTCTTGGGGTGGAACAGGAGGCGATGGGTTGGGGAACCCTGCCCGAAGACGTTGAACCCTGGTTGCCGCCGGGAGCCCAGCTTGTGCCTCTTCAGGGGGTAGGACACTTTGTCCATATTGAGCAACCCGACGTTGTGGCGAATCTCGTCCTGGAGTTCTTGTCATGACCGAGTCGACCCATCCAATTGTTTGGCTTCAGCACAACAAGGTCCGGCTGGCCCTTCATCAACTGAAGGCCAATACGCACAATCAGCCGAGTACCCCGCTTCTCCTATTGCATGGGCTTGGCGAGCCGATGCAACCTCCGACCCCACCTTGGGACCAGTGGTCAGGATCGATCTGGGCCCTGGACTTCACCGGCCATGGGGCCTCGACGGTCCCTCATGGTGGTGGCTACACGGCCGAGGCGCTCATGGGAGACGCCGATGTCGCCCTCGCAGAAATCGGTCCGGCCACTATTCTAGGTCGAGGCCTCGGAGCCTATGTTGGTTTGCTGACTGCCGGTGCTCGGCCGGAGTTGACGAGAGGTGTGATCTTGAGTGACGGCGCTGGTCTGACTGGAGGCGGTGAGGGTCCTCAGTCTTCAACCTGGTTCCTGCCTGGTGACGCCGACGGTCGAGCCCCCGATCCCTACGCCCTTTATGAACTTTCAAATGACGTTCGGCCCGCCGACTATGCGGTGAACTTTTTGCATCTTTTGCTGGCGGGCTCCGAGCTTGAAGTTCCCCTCGTTGTGGCCGCCAAGAATCGACCACCCTGGTTGGCGGCCGTTGCCAAGGACCCCGCCGTTATCGCTGAGTCTTTGGAGCGGGCCTTCGGGCGGTACAACGCAACGCTTTAGCGGAGGAACCCTAAAACCGTTAGCCTTCAGGCTCGTGGTGAAGGTCGATTATGCCGAGACGGACCGCACCAAGCACAGCGTGGGTCAGGCTTTGGGCATCGAGCTTGCGGTAGATGGCGTTGAGGTGATTGTGAACCGTCTTGGTGGTGATGCCAAGGTAGCGGCCAGCCTGTTTGGTGCTCATTCCATCGGCGATTGCTTGGAGAATTTCGATTTGGCGGTCCGAAAGCAGATCTTCGTTGGCCTTGGCCTCATTGACCGTGTTAATCATGGCGCCCGCCAACGCCGGAGATAGTGCGGTCTCGCCGTCGGCAACTCGTAGAACAGTGGCCCGAACGTCAGTGAAGGATGTGCCCTTGCTGAGGTATGCGCTGGCGCCAGCGGCTATGGCATCACGAGTCTTGTCGATGTCGTCATGCATCGTGAGCACGGCGATACGGGTACCTGGTACCTGTTCTCGAATTTGGCGAGTGGCCTCAATCCCGTCCATGACCGGCATTGAGAGGTCCATGAGTACCACCTGGGGTTGGAGTGCCTTGGCCAGGGCCCCTGCCTCCTCTCCGGTTGAGGCCTCGCCGA